>NZ_JBRCHD010000034.1:0-50390 GCF_053489755.1 Rhodoflexus sp. | reverse complement strand
GGTTATTACAAGTCGTTTGTGGGGGGAAAAGAGTCGTTTGTGGGGACACAAACAACGGATAAAGAAATCTATCTGCTGGGCATCAGTTTTTCGGGCAAAACCAAGCAAGTAGCCGAGTGGAAGATGGAAAAGGTGTAATTTCATTCATAAAAAATTTCAACCGATGTCAAGCTGGACATTGCAACATAAAAAGGCGCTTGTTACGGGCGGCACAAAAGGCATTGGCAAAGCCGTTGTGGAAGAATTTTTGCAATTAGGCGCTGACGTGCTATTCACTGCCCGCAATGCAGATGAGGTTGCAGCAATGGAAACAGAATGGACTGTGCGCTACCCGAACGCGCAAATCAAAGGCATTGCTGCCGATGTAAGCAGCGCAGATGACCGCCAAAGAGTGCATGACTGGCTGGTTGCAAACTGGCAAAAATTAGAAGTACTGGTCAACAATGCAGGCATCAATATTCGCAAAAAAACGCCGGAATATAGCTGCGAAGAATACGAAAAAATACTGTCTGTCAATATGTTAGCGCCTTTTGAATGGGCGCGGCTACTCTATCCCCTGCTCAAACTATCGGGAAAGGCAGCTATTATCAACATCGCTTCCGTTGCAGGCAGCAATTTGGATATTGGCACGGGGTCGCCTTATGCTATGTCTAAAGCAGCGCTGATCCAAATGACGCGCAGCCTTGCCGTAGAGTGGGCAAAGGAAGGCATTCGCGCCAATGTAGTATCCCCTTGGTACACGGTTACTCCGCTGGCTGCGCCTGTGTTGCAAAACGAGGCGCGCATAGCACATATCCTGAGCCGTACTCCGATGGGGCGCGTAGCACAACCCGAAGAAATGGCTGCTGCCGTTGCCTTTCTGGCGATGGACAAATCCTCCTATATCACAGGGCAGAATATTATTGCCGATGGCGGGCTGAGTATCAGCGGGCTGTAAAATATTGGCAACAAGTTTGCCGTTTATTCAGTAAAACCAAAATTATTGCCATGCGATTGTTTGCTTGTTTACTGATTTGTTGCTTTTCAGGCTTTTTTTTCAATGGTTTTGCCCAGCGCAAAATGCCCAAAGATGCCGGAACACTGCCCTCGGGCGTGAACCGTGGACAAGGGCCAAGCAATCAGGTCAGGCGCGATGGACCGGTGATGCCTGAGGTAAAAAAACCTTTGGATAGTGCAGCACTGGCAGCTGCCGCGGCAGGTATCACTATTCAGCCTACCTTTGAAAAACGCGACTCCGCTTTTATTAGTGGCATTGGACGCAATCTGATCATTATTCGCCAGCAGAATCTGGAAGGCATCGCCAACGATACGGGTAAAGTATTGCTTACCCCTGCCTACGACCGCATCAGTTTTTTCAATAACAAAGACTCTACCTGTACGCGCTGGGAAGGTATTTTAAAAGTGGAAAAAGGCGGTGCGGTCGGGCTTATTCACTACAGCGGAAAACCGATCACCATACTTGACTATCAGGATATTAGCCTGCTTCCTGCCAGTTGTTCAGGCACACATCCGGCTTCTATGGTCGCCAAGGTCAAGCAATTAGGCAAGTTCGGGCTGATTAACGGCAAAGGTGAGGTACTCATCCGCCCCAGTTACGACGACATTATCCTGCTTACCGATGAGCAAGGCAAAACAACTACTCCCGAGATTGTGCTGGTGCGTCGCCAAGGCAAATATGGCATGATGGAACTCCGCAACGGACTCGTACTGAAAACAGAGTTTGAGCGCATTGAATTTTTGCAATATTTGGAAAAAGAAATCAAAGGAAAAACCGAAAGAGATTTGCTGCTGCGCATGAAATTAGGCGGAAAATGGGCATTTCTGAACCTGACTACCAAATTCCAGAGCAATCCGGAGTGGGATGAACTGTTGCCTTTTGGTAGTGGCTGGGCAGCTGTCCGCAAAGGCAACCAGTGGGGCTTTATCAACGAAGAAGGTAAAAATAAAATTAACTGCCAGTATGATACTACTGTAGGCTTCAGGCAGGGTGGTGCGCCTGTATATAAAAATGGCAAGTGGCTGCTCATTAACAGTGATCGCAAGGAGTTATGTACCCCTTGCGATCATATGGAGTTTGTAGTACAGCCTACCAACAAGCGCCGCCAGAGCGAATATGTACTCTCGCTTGTCAAGATAGAACGAAGCGGTAAAATTGGCATCATTGATACAAAAGGGCGCGAAATTTTACCGTGTGAATACAAAACGATAGAGTTTGTAGAGCGTGCAGGAGGTTTTAAAGTCATCAAAGATGGTGGTGAGGAACAATTTGTAGCACTCCCCGATCTACCTGCCGCCAACAAGAAATAATATACATCAGTTACCTGCCCTGTCTGCTTCCTGAATTAATCGCACTATATCTTCCTGACTTTTAGCGAGGTTCAGATTATTTGCCTTCACAAAGTTTTTGAGTTTACCATCCTCGTCGTTCAATGCTTTTAGAATCGCTTTTTCATTGGTTTTTAACTTCGTCCATGCGGATGATTCTTTGGCAACTAAGTAGTAGGTTGTTGCGGTTAGGAACTCGTCGTAGTAGCGACCTGCACTGTAAGCCCCCTTGTAGTCTGCCTGCAAGATGGTTTTTTTGTAATGTGCCAGTAGGTTATACTGCTTTCCTTCGTACAATACGTGGAAAAATCCTGTCAGCTTAGTTTCCGGATTAGTCAACTTGCGGAAAAACATTTGCTGCCCTTTGTCATCAACCAACATAAACTGTTTAACAGCATCCTTATCCACGATAATTGAGTCGCCTGTATCGCGCTTGCGCACAATGATCTGGTCGCTGTAAGTGTTCAGTTTTAAGTCTATCTCTGAGTACTTGGTGCCGTTTTTGAACAGAAGATCGCCTTTCACCCATGACTCTAAGAGATAGGGGCTATTCAGAAATCCTTTGTAGCGCGTATCAAAAGACAGAACAACGTTACTGCCTCCAAGAGCAGGGCTGCCTAGTGCATCCAGATTTTGCTGGGCATTAATCCCGCTTGGAGGCGTAGTGTTAGTAGTAGAGGGCTGCTGTGCATCAACTGAAGCAGATATACCCATGCCCAGCAGCCAGAAGAATAGCTTCGTTTGCATATTTATTTGACCCGATCAATTAATTCTTGCAGGTAGGCTTCCAGCTCCTCTTCAGGATTTTGCTTCAAGCCCTTCTCGGCGAAAGCCTTTGCATTCGTTTTATCACCGGATTGCTCCAGTACAAAAGCGTGTACATAGTAGGCTATCGCATCTTCCCCCATTTTGAGTGCCTTAGCAGACCACTCGCGGGCTTTGGCTAAAGGATTAGCTTCTTTGCTGCGAGAAGCCAGTTCCATCGAACGACGCATCAGTTCGTCTCTGTCTTCGCTGTTGTATTGATCCATCCAATCTATCAGCGACTTGACATAAGCTGCCTCGTTCTCAGTGCCCTGATAGTAGAACATATCAATAATTCCTTCGTAGAAACCCGCCTGACGCGCTTCCGGATTGGTAGCCTGCATCAAATTAACATACATATGCTTTACCTGATCGGCTTTACCTATATTCTGCTGTTGTACTGCAGCGGTCAATACAGCATCCATATGTTGAACCACAAACGCTTCAAGCCCCTTGCCGTACTTTTCTGAAAATAACTTGGCATTATCTAACACATACTTAAATTCGCGGCTGTCGCTATCGGTAACAAATCTTTGAATAATTGTCCAATTATCCTCTTCCTGAAGTTGTTGCTCGGTAAGTTTTGACAAATAAGCAGTAGCAACTGCTTTGCTTTCTGCATCTCCACCGTTGGTTCGCGCCAGCGCCAGCAGATAGTTTCGGGCAGCAAGGACATCATCAGGGTTGGCCTCGTACATGGCTTTCAAGGCAGGAATTTCCTTGGCGGCAATCTGACCGTTGATTACTTTTTTTCCGAATGCAATAAACTCGGCTTTGTCCAAAGCGCCAATATTCTTATTGATGATTTTACCATCAGCACTGAAATAGTATAGCGAAGGATAGGCTTCGATTTGTGATGCACGTACCAGCTCCGGCTCTTCCTTCTCCGCATCAATCTTGACAGAAATAAAGTTCTTGTTGTAATAGTCTGCTACTTGAGCGTCGGTAAATACGGTTTTTGCCATGAACTTGCACGGGCCACACCATTCGGCATAGAAATCAACAAAGATAGGTTTGTCTTCGGCTTTTGCTTTGGCAAGTATTTCCTGCCATTTTCCTTTGGTGAAAGCAATGCCTTGTGCAAATGAGGTTACTTGAAGCAGTACAGCACTAATAAATAGAATGCCGTTTTTCAAAAAAGACTTCATAATTGATTTTTTTGTGTTTGATGAGTGGGCATGCCAAATGCATCTAACCCCGTAACTAATTTAGTTACAATTCCCGTACTAAATCCATAATTGTGGCAAAAAAACTAAAAAGCCACCTATATGAGGCGGCTTTTTAGCTGTCAAATTGTGTGTCGGATTAGTTTCCGCCCAAAGATGGGGTATCTCTTTCGGCAATTTGAAGCATGGCAGCGTACTGCTCGGGTGTCAAATCGTTAGCGAAATAAGCAATCGGGTTTACTTTTTGACCTTTCTTAATTACTTCGTAGTGCAGGTGTGGCGAAACAGAGGTACCTGTACTGCCCACCTTACCGATAATCTGTCCGCGCTTCACCTTTTGCCCAACTTTTACCGAATAAGCGGAGAGATGTGCGTACTTGGTAACATAACCGTATCCATGGTCTATTTCGATACATTTACCATAGCCGCCGTCGTAATCTGCCATGCGCACCTTGCCATCGCCCGTTGCATACACTGGCGTACCGGTAGGCGCTGAAAAATCGCATCCACTGTGAAATTTGTAAACCTTGTAAATAGGATGCATCCGCATGCCATAGCCTGAAATAAACATAGCACCATCTTTTTCGGCTACCGGACGAATGGCAGGCATGGCTGCTATACGTTCTTCGCGTTCTTTGTACAACTTGTTCAGCTCGTCGTACGACTTGGATTGTACATAGGCTTGCCTTCTGAGCTGATCCAATTTTCGGAAATTAGCAACAATTAGTTCCTCGCGTTTCAAACCTTCTGCAAATAACTCCTTGTATCTTTCTGTACCCCCGATACCGCCGTTGCGGATTTCATCTGGAATAGGGTCTGCCTCGAGAATCATTCTGTATATTTTGTCATCCCGTTCGCGCAGCGATGCCAACATGTTAGCAGTTTGTTGCATATCGCGGGCAAGAATCTCGTATTTGAGAAGGAGTTCCTCATTTTCTTGTCGGAGGGCTGCCTCTGTAGTGGATGGGAAGTAATAAGAAAATAACTTTAATAGCGCGAAACCCATGAATGCGGCGAGAAAAATAAAGCCAAAGAAATTGATGAGGATTTCCGAAGTTGATCTTTTAATCTCTTCATACTTACACGTTTCCGTGTCGTAGTAGTACTTGATCTTTGCCATTTAGCAAAAGGTTTAGTTCAACATTAATCCAAACAGGGTGCAAGTAAGTAACTTCTCCCCTGAATCTGAAATTTTTAACAAGTTTTTAATAGTCGTATTGCGCAAATATAAAGTTTCCGATAAAAATTTGTGTGCCTCTTCTATTTTTATTCAGAACAAATCTTGCTAACATTAACACCTCAGAAGCACAGCACATATGGACAACCGCATAGATAACCCCACCGATATTCGACAAGGCGAAGAACTGAATATCAGCAACTTAGCCGCTTTTTTACGGCAACACTTTCCCGATTGGCAGGGTGAAGTAACCGTAGCGCAGTTTCCTGCGGGCTTTTCTAATCTGACTTATTTTGTACAAGTAGGGGACAAGGAGCTTGTGCTGCGCCGTCCGCCATTTGGTGCCAACATTAAATCGGCGCATGATATGCGGCGCGAATACGGCATCTTGAAATCGCTGGAGCCTGTCTATTCAAAAATTCCTAAGCCGCTGATTTACACTGATGACGCTTCGGTTATCGGAGCAGAGTTTTACGTGATGGAGCGCGTGAAAGGGCTGATTTTGCGCAACCGCCCGCCTCAAGGCATGGAATTGACGGCGGAGAAAATGCGGGCTATTTCAAAGGCAACCATAGAGAATCTGGCAGATTTGCACGCCATTGATATTTATGCAACGGATTTAATCCGATTGGGAAAGCCCGAAGGCTACGTGCAACGGCAGGTGGAGGGCTGGATTAGCCGCTATGAAAAATCCGCTACTGACGATGTGCTGACCATGAACAAGGCGGCGTACTGGCTGCGCAACAACCTGCCCGCCGAAAACAGTCCTTCGCTAATTCACAATGACTATAAATACGACAACTTGGTGCTGAACCCTGACAACCTATCGGAAATTATCGCCGTTTTGGACTGGGAAATGGCCACTGTTGGCGACCCGTTGATGGATCTGGGTACAACGCTGGGCTACTGGGCAGATGCCGACAGCCCCAAAATGCTCCAAGCCTTTTCGCTCACGGCCTTCCCCGGCAATATGAACCGCGAAGAAGCAGCACAGTGCTATGCCGAAGCAAGCGGCAGAAACCTTGACAATATCCTGTTTTACTACGTGTTTGGTTGCTACAAAATCGGGGTGATTGTGCAGCAGATTTATGCCCGTTACAAAAAAGGCTTCACACAAGACCCGCGCTTTGCCAATCTTATTCACTTGGTTCATGCCTGCGGCGAAAGTGCAACAAAAGCAATTCAATTTGGCAGAATCAGCAACTGGAGGTAGCCGATGCCCACGTTCACCGACCAAATGGGGCGGCAGGTAACAATACCCGCGCCGCCTCAGCGCATTGTTTCCTTAGTTCCTTCCCAAACCGAACTGCTGTTTGATTTGGGCTTGCGCGACCGCATTGTAGGCGTTACCAAGTTCTGCATTCATCCTGCCGAAGCGGTAAAAGGCAAAACCATCATTGGCGGAACAAAAAATTTTCGCTTAGAGGTAATTCATCGTTTGCAGCCCGATTTAATCGTTGGCAACAAAGAGGAAAATTACAAGGAAGGCATAGAAGAACTATCGCAACACTACCCCGTCTGGATGAGCGACATCTGTACCTTAGCCGATTCGCTGGCGATGATTCGCGCCATCGGTGAACTGACGCAAACCGAAGCCAAAGCAGAAGCGATTGCGCAGGAAATTGAAAATAGTTTTGCAGCACTGGCGGCTTACCAAACGGCAAAGCGCGCGCTGTACATCATCTGGCGCAAGCCATGGATGGCAGCGGGCAGCCAAACATTCATTAATGAAATGCTGCAACGCGGTGGCTGGCAAAATGCCGTTACGGCAAGTCGCTACCCCGAATTGAGCGAGGCGGACATCCGCGCGCTTGCCCCCGACTTGGTTTTTCTTTCTTCCGAACCCTTTCCTTTTCGCGAAAAGCACATAGCTGAATTGCGGCAAATGTTGCCCGATGCGCAGATTTTATTGGTAGATGGCGAAATGTTTTCGTGGTATGGCAGCCGTTTGCGGCATAGCGCAGCTTATTTGGCAAGATTGAGGAATCTAAAAGCGTTCGTTTAATTCTAAAAAGGTTCAATCGCAAAGGCTACAAGCGCCCAATTTTCCGGAAAGAATCTGTAAAATTGATGTAGTCGTGCGGTTGCGAATCATTCAAAATATTGCAATAGTCAAATCCAAACGTGAACTCCACACTCCTACACCCCCATATCGCCCGTTGGTTTGCCGCTAAGAATTGGCGGATACAGCCCTTTCAGCAGGAATGTATGCAGGCATTTTTGGAAGGGAAATCGGGCTTGCTCAATGCCCCTACGGGAAGCGGCAAAACTTATGCGCTGTGGCTGCCTTGCCTTGCCGATTATCTGCAAAGGGGCGGCGCAACGGGGGCAACCGCCAAGCCGCCCGGACGTTTGCAGGCGCTATGGATTACCCCGCTGCGGGCGCTTTCCAAAGATTTGCAAGCGGCGCTGCAACGCGCTTGCGATGAAATGGAAATTCCGTGGCGAGTGGCGCTGCGAACGGGCGATACTTCTGCCGCAGAGCGCCAGAAACAGCGCAAGAACGCGCCGGAATGTATGGTTACCACACCCGAAAGTCTGCATCTGTTTTTTGCGACCAAAGACCACGCGGCGTTTTTCAGCGACCTGAAAGCTATCGTCGTAGATGAGTGGCACGAACTGATGGGAACAAAGCGCGGCGTACAAATGGAATTGGCGATTGCGCATTTATTGCGCCTGCAACCCAAAGCGCGGGTATGGGGCATTTCGGCAACGATTGGCAACCTGCAAGAGGCGGCGGATGTGCTCACCTTTCCGCTTCGGCGACAAGCGGCTGATTTTCAGCCTTGTATCATCAAAGCAAATATTGAAAAAGCGATTCAGGTGATTTCTATCCTGCCCGATATTGTGGAAAAATTCCCTTGGGCGGGGCATTTGGGCATCAATCTGTTGTACAAGGTTTTACCGATTATTGAGCAAAGCAAAACCACGCTTTTGTTTACCAATACGCGCAGCCAGACCGAAATATGGTATCAGAAATTGTTGGAAGCCGCGCCCGAATTGGCGGGACTGATTGCAATGCATCACGGTTCGTTAGACAATGAAATCCGCACGTGGGTAGAGGAAGCCTTGCACGCCGAAAAACTTAAAGTCGTGGTTTGTACGTCCAGTTTGGATTTGGGGGTAGATTTCCGCCCTGTGGATACCGTCATTCAGATTGGCAGCCCCAAAGGCGCGGGCAGGTTTATCCAACGGGCAGGCAGAAGCGGACACCGCCCGGGTGAGGCAAGCCGCATCTATTTCTTACCTACGCATTCATTGGAACTGATAGAAGGCAGTGCGCTGCGTCATGCGGTTAGGTACCATGTGATAGAAGAACGCCCGCCGCTGCAAAACTGCTACGATGTGCTGATTCAGTACATGGTTACGCTTGCCGTATCGGACGGATTCATGCCCGATGAACTGTTTGACGAAGTTACGGCTACCCATGCCTTTCACCAACTAACAACCAATGAATGGGCTTGGGCGCTGTCTTTCATTACCACAGGCGGCGCAGGTTTGGCGCAGTACGATGAGTTTCAGAAAGTGGAAGCCGATGCGCAGGGCTTGTACAAGGTGCGCAGCCGCCGCATTGCGATGTTGCACCGTCTCAGCATCGGCGCTATCGTCAGCGACCCTGTCATCAAAGTGAAGTACGTCAGCGGCGGGTTCATCGGAACAGTGGAAGAGTCCTTCATTTCGCGGCTGAAAGAAGGCGATACCTTTTGGTTTGCAGGCAGAAGCCTTGCGTTTGTGCGCCTGAAAGACATGGTGGCGCAAGTGCGCAACAGCAAGAAAAAGTCGGGACAAATGCCGCGATGGGGTGGGGGGCGCGCGCCGCTCTCTTCGCTGCTCTCGGGGCTGCTGCGCGAAAAAATGCAGGGTTGGGAACAAAGCCGCGAAATAGAAATGCAAACCATTCGCCCTATACTGGAATTGCAGCAGCGCTGGTCGCTGGTGCCGCGATTGGATGAGTTATTGATTGAATACCTGCAAACACAGGAGGGTTACCATCTGTTTGTGTACCCGTTTGAGGGGCGTTGGGTACACGAAGTATTGGCGGCGGTAGTCGCCTATCGGCTCATGGTGCGGCAGCCCATCACTTTTTCCATTGCCATGAACGACTACGGTTTTGAACTGCTTTCCGACCAACCCATACCGATTGAAGAGGCGCTGGCAGAGGATTTATTCAGCGCTGAGAATCTGCAAGAAGACATTCAGGCAAGCATGAACCAAACTGAGATGGCGCGACGCAAATTCCGCGACATTGGGGTCATCAGCGGGCTTATTTTTCAGGGCTATCCGGGCAGGAATGTTACGTTCAAGCATTTACAGGCATCATCTAAACTGCTGTTTGATGTGCTGGAAGCATACGACCCCGACAACTTGCTGGTACAACAGGCTTACAACGAAGTAGTGAACATCCAGTTAGACTTTAAGCGATTGGAAGGGGCTTTGCAACGCATCGGGCATCAAAAAATTGCATTGAAACGCCCAAAAAATCCTACGCCGTTTGCTTTCCCTATTTTAGTGGAC
The DNA here is from genome assembly GCF_053489755.1 of Rhodoflexus sp. Taxonomy (NCBI): domain Bacteria; kingdom Pseudomonadati; phylum Bacteroidota; class Cytophagia; order Cytophagales; family Thermoflexibacteraceae; genus Rhodoflexus; species Rhodoflexus sp. The sequence goes on along the minus strand of NZ_JBRCHD010000034.1, from coordinate 40,403 downwards.
AGGCTTCGCGAACAAATGTCATCGGAAACGCTGGAAGAACGAATTGGCAGAATGACGCTGCGTCTGGAAGATATTGCTTCGGGATTTTAACCGAAAAACTCCTTTTCTTCGATGATGATGTAATTGTTCAGGTACTCCGACCACTGTGGTAAGCGTCGGGAAAGGTTTTGCTTAGCATCTGCTAAGGCAGTTTCTCGATTATCACCGAATCCTACGCCACTACCCGATAAACGCTTTCCGCCTGCAGAGGCAGTTTCGCCACTAATCACGACCATATATCTTTTGGCAGACTTGATAACCTTATCATTAGGTTTCATAAAATAGATGTAATATTTAGAACGCATATTACAAATATATAAAAAAACGGATTCCTGAAATAATTCTGTTTTTTTTATTTGATGAACCTAATCAAGTAAAAAATTGAACAAATACCGCATTATATTACAAATAAGCTATTTATATATGTGTGTAACTTTTTTATGCTGAATTTAAAAATCAGCACCTAATTATTCCCTTAGCTGCATCTATATGCACATGAGCGCCTATCGGAAGAATAACCTTTTCCTGAATGTGTCCAAACTGAGCACCGGCAAATGCAGGAATACGTAATGGCAGAAGATACTCTGTCAGTATATCATCTAATGGTCGGCTGTAAGCGCCTTTACCTTCCGGACAATTCGTGAAGTTGCCAAGCACAATACCGGCAATCTGATCTAAGATTCCGGCCAGTTTCAATTGACAAAAAAGCCGATCAATTCGGTAGGTAGCTTCTCCAACATCTTCTAAAAATAAGATGGCATCCTTCCAGTCAGGCAGGTAGTTACTGCCAATGAGTGAACACAAAACAGTCAGATTGCCGCCCAGCAGTTTACCTGAGGCTCTACCCGATTGGATAACCCAGAGTTGTTGGTCGGATTGGATCATATGGCTGTTGTGTAGTATGACTGCGCCCGTATCTTGCGTTTGTATCGGACTACATAACAGTGTCTTGAAACGTTCTAAGGTGAGGGTGCCGCCCAAGTCACGGGCAACTGCCCCGTGCCAAGTGATCAATCCTGTCTTAGCATGCACGGCGAGCAACAGCGTGGTAATGTCGCTGTAGCCCATTAGTATTTTAGGATTAGCAGCAATCAGCTCGAAGTTGATATGTGGTAGCAAACGCGCTGCACCCCAACCGCCGCGAAAAGCAATGACTGCCTTCACTTCGGGATCAGCAAACATTGCATGTAAGTCTGCGAGTCGCTGCTCGTCTGTGCCTGCCAGATAGCCCCATTTTGCCTGCCAATAGCGACCGCATCGCACGCGAAAACCAAGGGACTGTAGCAGATGTATCGCCTGTAAGTAAGGCGCTTCTTCGTAAAGTGAGCCGGATGGACTAATCAGCCCAATAGTATCACCGGGCTGTAAGGACGCAGGAAACATTTACGTTAGATGCGAATACCAATGACTGTAATGTCATCGCGCTGTTCTGCACCGTTCATGTGTGCATCTAAACTCGCTTCTATGAGGCTTTTTTGCTGATCTGCCGGCTTGGTCGCGTAGTACTCCAGCATTTCACGAAGGGCTTTGGTAGTAAACTTTTGCTTATCGGGATTATTCTGATCGGCAAAGCCATCAGTGAACATATAAATCATATCACCTCTATCCAGTATGAGTTCGTAACGGTTGTAGCTGTAGTCTTTGCGTTGTGGCCCGCCCAACGATGCGCGATCGCCTTTAAGATCGTGCAGTTTGTGTTCTTTTGCAGTAAAGAAATACAACGGACGACGCGCGCCTGCATAAACGATGCGCATTTTACCACTATCCATCCGCTCCAGCATGGTGAGGCAAACATCCATGCCATCGTCGTTCACTTTCTCGTTTTGCTTGAGAATACTACGGATTTTGCGATCCATCATTTCAATGATCATCGCAGGATCGTGGATTTTGCGCAGGCTGACAATTTCATTAAGCAACTGATTGGCGATCAAGGTCATAAAGCCACCCGGCACGCCATGACCGGTACAGTCGATGGTAGCAAAGAATACCTTATTACCGGAGTATGACAATGACGATGTGGCTGGGGCGTTGTCATCACCATCGCTTTTGAGTTTGTCGAGCCAGTAGAAATCGCCAGAAACCATGTCTTTTGGACGATAAATCACAAAGTATTCGCCGAAGGTTTCCTTCATTTGCGCAGGACTTGGCAACATTGCCTGCTGGATCGTTTGTGCATATCGGATGCTGTCTGTTATGTCCTTATTTCTGCGACGAATAATCTCGTAAGCATTTGCGTTGTCCAGTGCAATAGAAATATACGAAGCCAGTGTACCGAGTACTTTCAAGTCAATGTCGGTATAGGCGTTATTTTTCATGCTTTGTACCGTAATGACACCGATCGCCTTGTTGTCGCGTACTAATGGCAGGTACAAGAGGGATTTCGGCATGTCTGCCGTAACGGTAAAGTTATTGGTATTCAAATACTTGGCATAGTCTACCGCAAGGTTGTTAATCACTACTTCTTTTCTGTTTTTCAGACACCAGACCGAAAAGTTATTGTTACTGCTCATGGACTCGACATGGTATGACTGCTGTTTGCCATTTGCCATAAAGTCCATGAACTCTATTTTTTGCTCTGCTTCATTGAAAATACCCACACCAAATACAGAAGCATCCAGTAAAGAGATCACATTGGTATTGATAGTGGAAATCAGGGTTTTAAAGTCTAACGTAGCTGTAATTTTTTGCCCGATGGTGCTCAGAGTTTTGATATTGTTGTATGCTTGTGTGATTTCATCGCGTTGCCTTTCAATCTCTTGCTTTTGCTGGTTGATTTTGCGCAATGCCTGATAACCAAATATGATAGCCAGCAACAGGATAAATGCCACAAAAGCAACGACGTATAAAATCTGAATCGTAATTTGTTTCTGCGTTTCAACAGTTGTGATGCGGTCGTCTTTCTCAAGGATGGTTGACTTCAGTCGCTCAATGAGTTCCTGCGATTTCTGCTGGGCATTTTCATACGCAACATCGTTTTCTATGAGTGCTAATTCAAGATTTTTAAGGTATTTCTTCAGGTTTTCGCGCTGTACGGGCGATATATCGGGCTGGTTGTTTAGTTTTTCTGCTACCCGCTCCATTTCTTGGCGAATCTGGTTGCTTTTTTCGGAAAGTATTTGCTTGCGCATCTCCAGCTCGTTAATGATGCCGTAGAAGTCGTTGCGATAGTCTATCACCATAGAGTCTATGCTTTCGCGCATAGGAATAATAGGCGTACTGCCTTCAGATTTAACGACAATGAACACGTAATTACCTTGTGTATCAAAGTCAAATTTGGCAATTTCGTAGCCCTCTACACTGAACTTGCTGACATCTATATATGCCGATTTGATAACAAATTTGCCTTCGCTGTCAGTTGTATAAGTTGTTCCATCTACTTCTAATTTCAGGTTAGGTATCGGCAGGTAACTCTCGTCGTACACAGTAACGCTGATAATATTTTTTTTGCTTTCTTCGGTATCTTTATTAGCGGCAACAGGGGCGGGTTTTGGAACACGGAGGATAACAAATCCTGCATTTTGGAATACAGTAATTCTGTCCGGTGCAATTCTGTTGCCTGCTACACTAAACGAAATTTCTTTGGTGAGCGGAACATCTTCAGGCAATTGGGTAAAAAAGAAACCTTTGGAATCGGTAGCTACCGATTCGGACTTGTCGTTGGCTTTTATCATCACTTCAGTTGCAGGCTGCGGATTGCCGTCGGCAGAAATCACCTGTCCCTGAAAAAAGCCCGGTGCATCCTGCATCTGGATTCTAAATTCGCGCACGTTGGCAAGGTAGCGTACATCTTTCAGGCGCATATGTCTGCGCAATACGCGCACGTCTTTTGGCTGTTGGTCAATCGCTTTGGAAAGCGTAATAGAAAAATAGCCGTTGGCATCGGTATCGGTGAAAGCGCTGCTTTCTACAGAGACTTTTGCACCCGATACGGGCTTGCCCTGCGTGTCAAGTACTTTGCCTGTAATGGTGAAGTCCTGCTGTGCGAAGAGTGATCCTGCTATCAGTAGCCATAGGGATGAAAAAAGGATGCTTAACTTGAAGCCAAATTGCTGCATATAGAAAATGTATGAAGCCCTGTAAAGTACGTCTGTAAAGTTAGCGTTATGCGGCATAAAATCAAAAGTTTTTGTACATGAGGCTTTATTTCAATTGCTTTTGCCTGTGGCAATGTCGTTGCCTGCCCGCAGCAGTGAGTCGGTCTCCTGCAAAAGGTTGCGGGTTTCAGCGATGTATCTGCGGACGTTGCCAAGTGCTTCATTATCAAACTGTTCGCGGATGACTGCGGTGTGCATCAGCAGGCGGATATCGCGCCCGCGATAGAGCCGCTGCCTAATGTCGCCCAGTTCGCGATACCACTGCCGATAGCTGCGGTTAAATGCTGCCAGCGCCTGACTGTTGCGCTTAAATTCAGTTTTGCGCAGACGGCTGTCGGAAATCTGCGCGGTTTGGCGATTCATCTGCTCAAAATAATAGTCGCGCGAATTTGCCATAGTACGCAAGGAAATGCGCATTTGCTCGTAGCGCATGAGCAAATCTTCCCATTCGCGCTCCCACTCATCTACTTTGCGTTCCAGCGGGCTTTTGAGGCTTTCGGCACTGTTGGCAGGCGGATTATTGACGGGAGTATCGTCTGTGGCTGCCGGCTCGTCGGTTGTTTCGGGCGGCGGCAGGGTTTGCAGGGTGCTGTCTGTGTCCTGTGCCAGCGTCTCGATTTGTGCCAGTAAAATTGCGCGGTTGTCTGTAAAATCTTTGACTACCGATGTCAAGTCAGGAGGGATAACTTCGGCGCGCGCTGTCTCTGAAATCTCGCCGCGTTCGCGATTGACAGGCTCGCAGGACATAAGCAAGAATAGCAACAGCAAGAGACAAAACAGTAGTGCGCCTATGTAGTAGCTCTGTACTTTGCCGCTTTGCATGGTTCGGATGCGTTTGCCCATGATGCCGATTATTTGGTAAATTCCTTTGACTGCTCCGTCCACTATTGTGCGGTCAATCCATGCCTGCACGTGCCCGATGACGACTGTTGCTTTTGCCAACAGGTCTATCGGGCGGTCTAACAGCGCCTGCTCCCAAGCCGCTATGCGCCTGCTGCCCGCAACCAGAGTTGGCAGGCTTTTCTGTTCCAACCAACGACTGATAGCGCTGACAGTCAGATACTTACCACCTTCCAGCCAAATTTTTGGCTCTGGAACAGGTGCAGAACGCTTACTCCATGCTAAAAACTGCGCAAAGGCTGTTCCGCTGTTTTGCCAGAGCTTGTGGTAAAGCGTGTCCAAATATAAAAAATTGTATGCCGTTCGCCAGCCGGGCAGCTTTGCCAAACTTTCATCTTGTTGCAATATATTGGTGCGGCAGCAGTAAATCCGCCAAGCAAAGCCGGCGCCTCCTACCAGCAAAGCCAGCGACAGCAGCGCCAACCACAGCGGAGTAGCCTCTTGCGGCAGACTTATTTGAAAAGTCAATAAACTTGCTGACCAGCTAAACGGCAACAATGAAAAAGCAATGAACGGAATAAAGATGGCTAATGCCGAAAGTGCCACACGCTCGCTTGTTGCTATTTTAACTTCCTGATAATCAATGTCATTGCGCTTTTGTGAATAAAATACCAGAAACCACATGCGGGCGGTGTAGAACGCCGTTCCTAGCGAAGCGACGAGCAGCATTAAAAAGCAAATCAAGCCGAATAAACCTGATGGGTCTTGAAGACCTGTCAGGTTTGCATATAAAACAGTTTCTTTGGTGAGAAAACCCGCCGTCAGCGGCACACCCGCCAGCCCTGCGGCCGCCAGCGTGAAAACAACAAACAAAAATCGTTGCTGCCTCATGCCACCCATTTGGCGGATGTCCTGCGTATGTGCAACATGGATGACTATGCCTGCACACAAAAACAGAGCAGCCTTATAGAAACCATGACTTAACAGGTGCAAAAAGGCGGCATCGGGATCGCCCGCACCCACCGCAGCCAGCATCAGCCCCAGTTGCGAAATAGTAGAATAGGCCAGAATGCGCTTCAAATCGTATTGAGTAGCGGCTGCTGCTGCCCCCACAAGCGCCGTTAAGCTGCCAACTCCAGCAGCAATTAGTTGAATATCAGCGCCTAATGCAGGAAATATGCGGATCAGTAGGTAAATGCCAGAAACAACCATTGTGGCGGCGTGCATCAGCGCGGAAACGGGCGTTGGCCCCTGCATCGCGTCGGGCAGCCACACGGAAAACGGCAACTGTGCCGACTTGCCCATCGCTGCCAGCAGCAGTCCTGCGCCAATGAGCCAGTGCCATTTGGAAAATTCGCTGCCGTTGCCAAGTACGGCGAGGTCAAATGATCCATAAGCCGCCCACATGCCGCCCAGCGCTGCTAGAAAGCCCAAATCTGCCAGTCGGTTGATGAGGAAGGCTTTGTTGGCAGCCATGCCCGCCGGCGCTTTTTCGCGCCAGAAGCCAATCAGCGCCCAGCTGCAAAAGCCGACAATTTCCCAGAAAAAGAACAGCGACAGCAAATCGGCGCTGATAATCAGCATGTTCATAGCAAAGGTAAACAGCCCCAGCAGCGCGAAATAGTCGCGTTGGCGCTGTTCGTGCCGCATGTAGCCCCACGAATAGACCTGCACGGCAAACGAAACGGCATTGACCATCAACATCATCGTAACAGCTGTGCCATCTGCCGCCCAGCGAAAAGCAATTTGGGAAGCCCATTGCCAGCCGAAGGTATCCGAAAAATCCTGTACGGCATAGGTATAGCTAAAACCACAGAGTGCGGCAAGCGTCGCCCATGCCGGAATGGTTTTGCCCCAACGGAGCGGTAAGAGCCATGTTATTAGCGCCCCTGCCAGCGGTAAAATTGCCCACAATAGTGTTTGCATAGGGCAAAGTAAGGGGATTTTAAGGGTTAAAGAGGCTCAAAGTTAAAATCTTCGTCGCGCAGGCGTTCCACAAAAGCAAGCGGTAGCCCGGTACTTTCCGCGATAATTTCTAACGCAATCCCACGTTTGAGTAGATTTTTAGCGATTTCAAGTTGCATGTCTTGTTGGGCAGTTACTTTTAATGTAAAAGCCTCGCTCGCTTTGTAGTGCAGATAGTCCAAATAGCGGTTGTAGCTGTATTGCTGTTCCTTATCCAAACGCATAATATCCAGAATTTCTTTGGCTTCCGACAAACCTTTGGCTCTGAACTCGTCTTTAACCTCGCTGTTTTTCAAAAAATAAATCCACTCATCAAGCGTATTTTTAGCAACATCATTAAACTGGTTGACTTTGATGATGTAATATTCGGGAAAAATTTCCGACACATGTGCTTTACCAAAAACAGACTTTTGCCGCTTTGAAAGTTGCAGTACATCTTTGGCGTGCAGTCCAAGAAAGGAAGTTGTGCCTTTGTAAATGTAATCCTCGCCTTGTCCCAAATCAAAGTAAACAATATTAACCGAAATCACTTTTTTGATTTCCCGATAGACTTGTCCCAAAGAAACATTTTCCGCCAGTGCCTTTGACACACCATAGGCCATGCGCTGGAAGTAATCTATCTCGTAGGTATTTTGAATTTCTATGATAATCAGCTCATTTTTTGAGTTTTGGGTTAGAATGTCCACGCGATTGTACTTATCATCATCAGAAATCTGATTGCTTTCGCTTTCCAGAATCTTCTGAATTTTGATATCGTCAAACAACAATTCGGATAAAAAACCTTCCAGTACGACAAAGTTAGCCTTATCGCGCAGTAGCCGCTTGATAGCCCAGTCAAAGTGAATCAGTCGCTTGCCCATTTTACAATTTACTGCAATAGTGAGGTGTCATGCCTACGGCATTCTGCTAATAAAAAATGTATAATTTTACTACTACAAAGATAACAAGCCTACCGGCTTTTTTTACAACAAGCCTGTAGGGCTGCTAACTTTGTAGCCTATCGTATAGCTTTTGCGATTCAAACACCGTTAGGTGTGGTATCTTATGTGCTGTGCCAATAGTTCGTAAAAGCAATGAGGAAAACTTTCATTGGCTTGATTACTTGGGGAGCCTGAAATATGCCCTTACCTTTGAAACCTCACAAACTTTGTATAATGCTTATGAAAAAACAAACCTTGCTACCAATATGCAACCCCCACAGGATAAAAAATGCATGGCATGTGATTTATTTTCAGTATAACACTTATCCCCGTCAGCGGTCGCCGGACTCTGACGGTTTTTTTACGTGGGGAAATAATCTGCTGACAGGCTATCGTGTATAAGGGATGCTCATCAAAGCTGTCAATCAAACCTTTACTTACTCTACCTCTGAAGGCTTAACAGCGCTGCCCGGTTTAATTTGCAAGAGTCCCGTTGTTACAACGGTGTCGCCTATGGACAGGCCTTCGAGTACCTGAATCTTCGACTCGGTGCGGATGCCTGTTTTTACCATCACAGGCATTGCTTTACCATCTTTAACAATGAATACTTTTTTGTTATCCATTTCCGGGATGATGGCCTGCGTAGGAATCAGCAGTGCATTGGGAATACTGTTGAGAACAATTTTTACTGAAGCAAATGCACCGGGCAGGATTTCGCGGTCGCGGTTGTCGCACAAGGCGCGGATCTGGATGGTGCGGGTAGCAGCTTCTACCTTCGGTTCAATGGCATAGACCGAACCTGTATATTCCTTTGTCCCCCCTGCAACAGTGAAAGTAATTTTCATGCCCTTTTTGACAATCCCCATATATTTTTCAGGGATGGCAAAATCTACTTTGACGCTACTCAGGTCAATGAGGTTGGCGATGCGTACCGTAGGGGTAACGTAGCTGCCCTCGCTGACATAGCGCAGACCGATTTGCCCGCTGAAAGGCGCTAAGAGGCGTGTTTTGGCAATTTGCGATTTGATAGCTTCGATCGTAGCGTTTTGCGCATCCAGTTGGGCTGTCAGTGCTTCAAACTCCTCCTGACTGATACCTTGTCTCTGTAGGAGTTTTTCATCGCGGGCTTTTTTCTTCTCCAATAACTCTTTTTGGATAATAGCGCGTTTCAGTTCTGCTTGCAATTCATCGTCGTTGAGTTGTAGCAAGAGCTGTCCTTTGCTGACAATGCTGCCTTCCTGAAACTGGATGTTGGTAATCTTACCTGAGATTTCGCATTTCAGATCTACTTCCTCGTTAGCAATTACAGAACCCACAGAGGTAATTTTATCTTCGAGCAATTCACCTTTGACTACATATGCCTTAATTATTACCGGCGGGGCTGCATTACTTCCCGCAGCGCTTGCTGCTAAGGGAATGTCTTTCTTTTTTACCGAACCAAACCACTCTAAACGCCAAGCAAGACCTATGGCAATAACGATGAGAAAAAGTACCAGAACAACTACGCGTACAGAGATTTTCATAAAAAGAACTAACATCGGTCAGATTAACGGGACTGCAAGAGCGGTAAAAGGTTGATATTCAAAAAAAGCAGGGTGTACAAATTTAGGAATGTTTTTGGGCTTCGCGATATAAATTCAACAAATCAGCAACAGCATGGGGAATATGCTGCTTGCTTTGGTAGATGCTTGCCAGCTTTTCCTGCAAAGCCGCTTGTATAGTTGGATTCCGATAAAAACTCTCCAGCAGTTGTTCAGCAATGAGTTCTTTGAGCCAAGCCTCCTGCTGTTGCAGGCGTTTGCGTTGCCACCAGCCATTGCCCTGTGTCAGGTTGCGGTAGTCTTGTATCATCTGCCAGATTTCTGCCAGTCCGTTACCCTCAATTGCCGAACAGGTCAGCACCTTAGGCTGCCAGCCATAGGCTTTGGCAGGAAAAAAATGCAAGGCATTGCGGTATTCTGCCTGTGCAATTTTGGCGCGGCGGAGGTTGTCCCCATCGGCTTTGTTGATTGCAACCGCATCAGCCATCTCCATGATGCCTTTTTTGATTCCCTGTAACTCGTCGCCTGCTCCGGCAAGCATGAGCAGCAGGAAAAAATCGGTCATGCTGTGTACAGCTGTTTCTGACTGCCCTACGCCGACGGTTTCAATGAAAATGACTTCAAAGCCTGCCGCCTCGCAGAGCAGCATAGTTTCGCGGGTTTTACGGCTGACTCCTCCCAGCGAAGTACCGGCAGGTGAAGGGCGTATGTATGCCAGAGGATTGTGGCTAAGTTGCTCCATGCGGGTTTTATCGCCCATGATGCTGCCACCTGTAACAGGGCTGCTTGGATCTATTGCCAAAACGGCCAGTTTTTTGCCAAGGCTTGTAATCAGCGAGCCAAACCGCTCGATGAAAGTGCTTTTACCTACACCGGGTACGCCTGTAATCCCGATGCGTATGGCATTGCCGCTCTGGGGTAAGACAGCCTGCAAAATAGCGTCTGCCTGTTCGCGGTCGGCAGGTAGCTGACTTTCGATCAGCGTAATGGCACGACTTAAAACAAATCGGTTTCCTTCTCGAATTCCTGCTATGTAGGCATCGGTGCTGAGTCGTGGGCGCGGCATAGATCTGTTTTTATAGTCAAATTTTGATGAAAACCAAAAGAGTTTCAAATCGCAAACGCGTTTGAAACTCTTTGTGGAAATATGTACTTTGCAGCTAATCTTACTGAGCTGAGTCGGCAGGTGCTTCTTCAGCAGGCGGAGTTACCAAGCCGGGGATTGGCGTATTGGCAGGAGGGGCAGTTTTCTGCTTGCCTCTTGCGGCGTCAATATTGGGGCTGGAAACTTCTTTGGAGCGATCAATGGTAATATTTGCTAACAGAGAAAGCACCATAATAGCACTTGCAAATACCCATGTAACACGCTCCAGAAAGTCTGTTGTACGCTTTGCACCCATGATCTGGGTAGCGGCAGAAGCGCCTAAATTTCCTGCCAGACCGCTGCCTTTAGAATTTTGCGCCATTACTGCTAGTATGAGTAATACGGCTATAATCAGAATCAGAATGATGATTAACTGTGTCATTATTTTGTGATCATTGTAAGCGATGAAGCTCTTCAATTTGAGTCGCAAAGTAAGCGCTTTTCTGCGGATATTTCAAAGCAAGTCGCTGATAAATACTGATCGCTTTTTCTTTTTTTCCTTGACGCACGTAGATTTTAGCAAGATGCTCGGAGATGTTGTCATCGTTTTCCTGCACACTTTGCTGCGCGAGGTCTTCCTGTTCGGACAGCGTCTCCAACTTACTGCGATCAACTGTAATGGTTGGCTCTTTTCTGATAAACTCTTCAATAATGTCCCAAGTGTTTTGGTTAGTCATGGTAGGTTCGGTTTTGTAGGGGGATGTGTTTGGTGCTGTGTCTTCTGTCAGGCTGTCAAAAAAGCTCAAGTCGTCAGTGGCTTGTCGCTCAGGCGCACTGCTTTTGGCAGGTGCATCTGCCGATGGCTGGGCTGCTTCAAATGCCTGCATTTGCGACTGATACCATGCTGCTTCTGCTTCGTAGCGGTCGGCATAGCTATCTAAAAGCCCTTCTTCGGGCAGTTCGCCGAGTACTGTGATTTCGGATGCTGCCGTCTTGTTATCCAGTGCCTGTTCCCATGCTTGTGATGCTTGTTGAAGTGTTTGGAATGCCTGCTCGTCCGCATCGCTAAGTTGCTGCCAATCGGGCAGTAGGGTTTCTTCCCAAGCCTGCGGCATCCCGTTGCCTTCGTAGTAAGCGCGTTCTGCCTCCAAGCGCTCTGTGTAAGGCTCGAGCACCTGCTCCGACATGGCTATTTCTTCGGCTGTCAAATTGATGCGCTCATCGGGTACGGGTGTGGGCGTGGCTGCTATAGGGCTAATTATTTCATCTAAGCCGTCTAAGATCAAATCATCGTCTGCGTTTTCATCCTCCTCGCTGAGGGGCGCAACAATATCATCATCCTGATAGATTTCGGGAGCATATCGCGGAATTGATGTGGTTTGTCCAAGCACTTCCTGTCGGAGTTTTTCGTATTCGCTGTCGTGAATGAGTGCGTCCATCTCAAAGTCAGGCAGATCGGATGACAGCTCGTCGTCCTGTGCTAGTGGCGGCTCAACGGCAGGAGCTTCATATACGAAAGACGGCGCGACATGTTCAGTATCCTCGTTGGTATCTTTACCGGTTTCCTGCACCGCAATTTCTTCTTCAGGAAAAGAGGTATAAGTATCGGTCGGTACTTCTGTAGTTACAGAAGACTCTTCAGGTGGATCGGCAACTACCGCCTGCTCTAATATTTCAGGCGAATACATCACGCTGATTTTATCGAACAGATTGATTTCTTCTGCTGTAAAGTCAATAGAGAAAGTGGTCAGTGTTTCGTCGGTCGTGTAAAACTCTTTATTGATTACTTGTTTGAGTCTTGCGCGATCGGGGGCATATAATGCCGCTCTGCTGATATGTTCCCTCTTGCCGGTTGCTTGCGCCAGTCGTAGATGAAAGGTCGCACAATAAGGATACGCTTTTACTAATTGTGTCAATATGTCCGCGCCGACAGACATTTCACCAACACCTGAATAGCGCAAAAGTTGAGTAAATTGTTCCTTGTTGATCATAGCAGATGAGGTGTTGCAAATCCAAAGTTAAAAAAATGTTGCAAAGCGCTTACCAAGTTGCTACCGATTTATTGAAAATATCCAGAATGATCTGATCAAAAATGCGGGAAATAAGCTCTTGCTCAACTTGGGAAAGGTTCTGATCTTGTGGGAAATCTTCGAAGAAGGTAAACTCCTGATCGAAGTTTTCGCTCTCATCAATTGTGTTTTCATAATTGACTTTGACTTTGATGGTCAGCCGCTGCAAAGCTGCCAACTGATCAAACTGGACTCCACCTGATTGTACCGAACCCGCCGAAGGCGCAACGGGGGTTACTTCATAGCCGGTAATAGTACCGCTAAAACGCAAATCGCCGTTGCTGTTTACTAATCGCAAACGCGTGTTGCGCATGAGGTATTCACGCAAGGACTCTGTAAACTGGAGCGAAAGGTTGGCCGGACCGGCAGGTACGTCGGCATAGAACAACTCTATTTCCATCGTCTGTACGCGCGGATCTAAGTTGATACCCGAAAAAGTAAAGCTGGGCAGCTTCGCGCAGCTGCTCAATAGGCACATCACTACCAACGAGGGTATGAAAAGAATGATTTTTTTCATGGAAAACGTAATGGATTTGTTACTCTTCTTCTATGCCGTACTGCTTGATTTTGCGGTACAAGGTGCGTTCGGAAATGCCTAAATCTTGCGCGGCATATTTGCGCTTGTGATTATTTTTGATTAACGCCTTGATAATCATTTCTTTTTCCTTTTTTTCCAACGAAAGGCTGTCGTCGTCTTGATGAATTTCGTGGGTAACGTCTTCAACGCCTACAAATTCATAATCCTCCTCCTTGTTATGAGCAGCGGCAGGTTTGCTTGCACTGTTGATAACTACAGGGGCTATTTTGGGTTCTATCGGCTCGTGGCGGAAGTGTGCTGCAATCGGTTCTTCGGTGGTTGGCGCTACTCCCAGATTGCCAAACAGCCGCTGATTTTGTTGCAAAATGTTTTTTTCGTTGGCAATATCGCCCTGCAATAGTCCCAGCACCACTTTTTTGAGGTCGGTAACGTCGCGGCGAAGGTCAAACAGCACTTTGTAGAGTAAATCGCGCTCAGACAACTGCTCGTCTTTCTGCTCGCCTGTGATGGCAGGCAATAACGAAGCGGTTTTTGACTGATTCGCATTGACCGGGGGCAGGTATTTGGCTAACGTAGCGGCCGTAATGTAGCGATTGGTTTCCAGTAAGGACACCTGCTCGGCGATGTTCTTCAACTGGCGAATGTTGCCGGGGAAAGGATAGTTTAACAGCAACTGCTTTGCGCCTTCGTCCAGCGATACGGGCTTAACGCGGTAGCGCTCGGCAAAATCGGTGGCAAATTTGCGGAACAGTAACTCAATATCGTTGCCGCGCTCGCGCAGCGGCGGAATGTAAATCGGAACGGTATTGAGGCGGTAGTACAAATCCAATCGGAATTTGCCCTGCTCGGCGGCTTTGAGCAAGTCCACGTTGGTAGCTGCAACTACGCGCACATTGGTTTTCTGCACTTTTGACGAACCTACTTTGATAAATTCGCCATTTTCCAGCACGCGCAACAGCCTTGCCTGCGTTCCCAGCGGCATCTCTCCGATTTCATCTAAAAAAATCGTTCCGCCGTCGGTAACTTCAAAATAGCCTTTGCGAGCTTCGGTTGCGCCCGTGAAAGAGCCTTTCTCATGCCCAAACAGTTCGGAATCAATCGTTCCTTCGGGAATAGCGCCGCAGTTGATGGCAATAAAGTTGTTGTGTTTGCGTGCGCTCAGGTTGTGGATAATTTTGGAAAAAGATTCCTTGCCGCTGCCACTCTCGCCCGTAATCAGCACGGTGAGGTCGGTAGTCGCTACTTGCACGGCCACCTGAATGGCGTAGTTCAGCGCCGGCGAATTGCCGATAATGCCGAAGCGTTGTTTAATAGCTTGTATGTCGTTCATTCCTGAAAAATGTTTTTGAGGGGGATGCTGAATCCCTGAATGACTACTGAATGTAGTGTGCCTTCTTCATTCAATTTAAGATGCAGGCTAAATTTACCTTCGTTGAGCAGGTATTGTTCTACTGTGCGCTCATCGGGGTCTATCAACCAATATTCCTGCACGTTATGTGTGGCATAATCCTGCATTTTGATGCCTCTGTCGCGCTCTTGCGTACTTTCTGAAAGAATTTCCACCACAAAATCGGGAGGCGGAAATACGCTTTGGTGTGGTTCAAATGTGGCGGCGCGTTCCTGTGTCCAGAAACACACATCCGGCTCATAGTCGTTGCGCGTACAGCGAATCATTACTTTCTCATAGCCAACTTTGCCCAGTCTGTTGTCATACACATAAGGCAGCAGGTAGCGCATGAGTTGCTTGCTTGCCATCCAGTGCCGGCCACACACAGGCGAACGGTACATAATTTCCTCTCCGTTGATAAACTCCGCCTTAACCGTGCCGTCCACAGCCTCCCAGAAACGATGACGGCGCTCCTGCTCTAACTGCCATTGGCGGTTGAGTTCTTCCAGCAACTGCCACATATCGGGCGATTTGAGGATAGGTTGTAATATGGATGATGGGGTTGGCATCGTTGTTTTGGCAATTTCTGAATAAATCTTATTCCACCACCTCGCCTAGCAGGGTTGCTGCCGTAGCCGAATGTACCAGCACGTTTACATACTGTCCTTTTTGGTAGCTGCCACGGGGGAATACCACCACTTTGTTGGCCGTGTTTCTGCCTTGCAGGAAGTCTGCCGAACGCTTGGATTCTCCTTCAATCAGTACGCGGTGGATTTTTCCTACGTCGCGTTGGTTGCGCTCATACGAAAGGTCGCGTTGCAGGGCGATAATTTCGTTTAGGCGGCGTTTTTTCACCTCCAACGGAACGTCATCGGCATATTTGCGGGCTGCCAGCGTTCCCGGGCGTTCCGAATAGAAGAACATGTACGAAAAGTCATATTTTGCGTACTGCATCAGGGTCAGCGTGTCCTGATGTTCCTCTTCGGTTTCGGTGCAGAAGCCTGCAATCATATCTGAACTGATGCCGCAGTCCTCGCCCAGAATGCGGCGGATAGCGTCAATGCGCCCAATGTACCACTCGCGGTCGTAGGTGCGGTTCATCAGCGCCAGCACGCGGCTGTTGCCGCTCTGCACGGGCAGGTGAATGTATTTGCAGATGTTGTCGTATTTGGCCATCGTGTGCAGCACCTTATCGGTCATATCTTTCGGATGGCTTGTGCTGAAACGCACGCGCAGGTCAGGATGGATAAGCGCCACCATTTCCAGCAGGTCGGCAAAGTCCACAACAGGTTTGCCTTCGGCTTGGGCGCGGTCGGTTTCTTTCTTATTGGCTTCGCCTGCCCACTTGTAGCTGTCCACATTTTGCCCCAGCAGGGTTACTTCGCGGAAACCTTTGTTGAACAGGTCTTGCGCTTCGGCAACGATGCTTTGCGGGTCGCGGCTGCGCTCTCTGCCGCGGGTAAACGGCACTACACAGAAGCTGCACATATTGTCGCAACCGCGCATGATGGAAATAAACGCCGTTACGCCGTTGCTTTCCAGACGAACAGGGGTAATATCGGCGTAGGTTTCCTCGCGGCTGAGCAGTACGTTCACCGCACGAGCGCCGCTGTCCACTTCGCTCACCAGACGCGGCAAGTCGCGGTAAGCATCGGGGCCTACGACCAAATCCACGATTTTTTCTTCTTCCAACAGCTTGGCTTTCAGGCGTTCTGCCATGCAGCCCAGCACACCAATCGTCATTTCGGGATTGCGTTTTTTAAGGCTGTTCAGTTCGCCCAAACGGTGGCGGATGGTCTGCTCTGCCTTGTCGCGGATAGCGCAGGTATTGAGCAACACCAAATCGGCTTCTTCGGGGCGCGCCGTAGTGCCAAAGCCATGTTCTTGCATGATGCTCGCTACAATTTCGCTATCCGAAAAGTTCATTTGGCAGCCGTAGCTTTCTATGTAAAGTTTACGCTGCCCTGCCAGCGCGTTCTCCGCCGTCGTGCGGATTTCACCCGAAGGGCGGTGTTCGTGGCTTTGGGTATGTTCGTTTACTTGCTCTAAAATCTCAATATCAGTAATCAGTCCCTGTTGCATGGATTCAGTGGAATTAAGAAGAATCAAGCACAAAATTAGCTGCTTTACGGGACAGTTTATGACATTTTGGCAGAAAAATTAGGGGACTAACAGTTGTTCGTGCTTCGTTGCACCTCGCCTATGAACAACTTTACTAAATGAAACTTATTTGCTGTTAATCACCTCTTCTATCTATCGGCGCAATTCCGGTATTTTATTTTTCACAACATCCCAAGCGATGTTGTAATCTACTTCTTCCATGTAAAAGAATACTCATCCAGAATATGCCTCAAATACGTCATTGGATTCTTAGGCATACACAACCTCTTTTAAAATTTGGGGACTAATGTACGGACTGAGTCTGTTTTTGGTAACAACTTCAACTTTATATCCGCTAAACAAGTTATCAATGAAGTCGCAAAAGTCAATAAAGTTGTCAAACTTTGCCTTTTCAGGCGCAAAATCAATCAAAATATCTATGTCGCTTTGCTCGGTTTGCTCGCCCCTCGCATAAGAGCCAAACAGCCCGATAGATTGGATACCGTATCGGGAAATCACATCTTTTTGAGATTGAATTTTGGCGATGATAGCTTCTCGCGTGGTCATGGATTCGGCATTCAACGTGTACGTAAACATACAAATTTGTAGCCGACATACAGGCGAATGTACTACTCCGCCAGCGCTCGCAAATCCACAGGCACGACGCGCGAAACGCCCTGCTCCAGCATGGTTACGCCGTACATGACATCGGTGGCGGACATGGTGCGCTTGTTGTGCGTTACGATGATGAACTGCGAGTTGTCGGCAAACTTGCGGATGATGTTGTTGAATTTGTCAATATTGGCATCGTCTAACGGCGCGTCCACTTCGTCAAAAATACAGAAAGGCGCGGGGCGCAGCAGGTAAATGGCAAAGAGCAGCGAAATGGCGGTCAGTGTTTTTTCGCCCCCCGAAAGCTGATTGATGGTCAGCGGGCGCTTGCCTTTGGGCTTTGCCATGATGTCAATCGCCGATTCCAGCGGATTTTCAGGGTCTAACAGCATCAAATCGCAGGTGTCTTCTTCGGAAAACAGCGAACGGAACACGCGGATAAAGTGGGTGCGAATCTGTTCAAAAGATTCCGTGAATTGCTTGCGTGCAATTGCGTCTATCTCGTCAATGGTCTGCAATAGCGATGCTTTGGCGGTCAGCAAGTCATTTTTTTGCTCGTTGATAAAGTCGTAACGGGCTTTGATTTCGTTGTAAGCCTCCATCGCCATGGGGTTGATAGCCCCGATGCGCTCCATGCGTTCTTTGCACTTTTGCTGCTCTTCGCGCAGGAACTCCTCGCTCAAATCGCTCAGTACAAGGTCTGGCGCATTCATAACTGCCTCTAAATCAATCTCAAACTCTACCGAAAGTCGTTCTTTGAGCGATGCCATTTGCAAGCGGGCTTCGTTGAGGCGGTTGTTCATTTCGCCGATGAGCTGGTCGGCTGTTTCGCGGCGGCGGCGCAACTCACGGATTTCTTTTTCGGTTTCGGCAATGCTGCCGCGTGCGGCGAAATAGTCCTGTTCGGCTTCGCGCACACCTTCTTCTATGCTCTCTTTTTCTTCGTAGAGGCTGAGTAATTTGCTGTCGCTGAGGGTGTTGCTTGCAGCCAGTTCGCGGATTTCGCCTTCGGTTTTTTGCAGTTCTGCCTGCGCCTGCTCCATGCGGCGGCGTAGATTGACGATGTCGTTCTGGCGGTACTCAATTTCTTTTTCCAGCGTTTCCAAACGGTTGCGCAACTGATAGCTGCGCATATTTTGCTCATTATAAGCCGTTTGTTTGCGGTTGAGCGCCTCGTTGCGATGGAAAAGCTCGTTGTTCAGGTGCGCAAGTTCGCCTTCGGCTTGGCTAAGTAGCGTCTGCGCCTGACGCGCTTGCGGTTCGATTTCGGCAATTTCCTCGCGCAAGGCATCCATGCGCGCCTCCATGTCCTCTTTTTTCAGGTCGCTGCTGCTGACCAACTGCTGCAACTGCTCCTGACGGATGCGGGCGGCGGTTGCCTCCTGTTGCAGGCGGTTCAAGTCGCGCTGAGCGGTTTCTATCGCCGCTTTTTTGCTGTCCGCTTTTTGCTGTTCAATGTATTGATAAAGCGCTTTGAGGCGCTCTTCGTCTTTTTTGATGCGGTCGTTAAGTTCGGCAAGCTGTCGGCTGAGTTTTTCCAGATTCTTTGCCCGCCCCAGTCGTTTGCCTTCAAAAAGCCCGACCGAACCGCCTGAAAAGCTGAAAGGTTGCCGAATAATTTTACCGTTTTGTGTAATCAGCGTTACTTCCTGCGGCGCGTAGGGCAGCGTTTCCTGATGTTCGGTCAGGATGTAAACATTGCCTAACAGACTGTAAACCAGCGGGGTAAAGCGCGTGTCAAACTCAATGACCGAAAGGGCATGTACTGCGCCGCTGATTTCCTGCTTGTTTGGCATAGGGATATTGCCGCGCATCAGTTGCGACATGACAAAAAAATTGGCGCGTCCTTTACCCGCTTCGCTCAACAAGTTGATGCCTGCCATTGCCTGTTCCTCATTTTCAACCACATAGTGGCTCATGTAGGGTTGCAGGTAGTTTTCAATGCAAAGTTTGAAAGCATCGGCAGCGTTGATAATATCGGAAAGCAGGGGCGCATTTTTGGGGAAACGCTTATCGCTGTGCAGAAAGCGCACCGCCTCGGGGAAGCCTTCCATGCTGTCCACCAGCGATTTGGTGAGGTTGTACTCGTTTTGCAGCGCATCCATTTTGCGGTGTTCGGCGGCTATTTGCAGCCGCAGGTCTTCGGCTTGTTGGGTGTTTTTGGCAACGCTTTCCTGCAAGGCAAGCTCGGCGGTCTGCATATCGGCAAGTTCGCGCTCTAAGTCTGCTATTTGGTCGCGTAGGTCAAGTACGGTATCGTTCAGGGTTTCAAGAGAGGCGCGTTGCTGGCTGGCATCGGTGTGGTTTTTTTCCAGTTCAAGCCGCAGCGCATTGTATTGCATCTGCTTGATTTCCAACGATTTGTTAAGTTGGAAAACTTCATTCTTAGCCGTATTGCCGTTGGCGGTGGCTTCTGCCATTTGCTTCTGCAAGGCTTGTACCTGTTCGCGCTCGGCTTCATAGTCGGCTTTGAGCGTCGTCAGCGTAAAGTCGGTTTCGTCTGCCTGCCTGCGTGCGCTTTGCAGCTCTTCTTTCAGGACGACAATGCGGTTGTGCAGCACGTCGGTATTGTGTCGCTCGTCTTCAATTTGGCGCTCCAAGCCTGCGCGGCGGTCGGTGAGAAAGCGCAGCCGCTCGTTTTTGAGTTTTTGCTCGCTTTCGTATTGCCTGATTTTGCCGACGTGTTCATTCAGTGCCCGTTGGCGAGTAGCCAGCAGTTTTTCTTTCTGCAAAATCGCCGTTTGGGTTTGCTCAATGGAAGCCTCCAATTCGGCAATTTGAGCGGTTAGCGCGGTTTTTTGGTCATTTTCGGCGTTGAGTTGCGCCTGAATGCCGATGAGCGAATCGCGCTGCCGGCTGACGATTTTTTTAGCCAATTCAAGGCTGATTTCTTTGTATTCGTCTTTGGCTTTGTAGTAGCGCTCCGCCTGTTTGGCCTGTTTTTCAAGGCTGCGCAGGTTTTTTTCTATTTCAAAAAGCAGGTCTTCCACACGCGCCAAATCGGCATCGGTATCGCTTACTTTTTTGATGGTTTCTTTCTTTCGCGCCTTGAATTTGGAAATGCCCGCCGCTTCTTCAAACAATTCGCGGCGGCTGCCTGAGGTGTCGTTGAGCAAGTCGTCCACCATTTTCAGCTCAATAATTGCGTAGCTGTCCGGCCCGATGCCCGTGTCCATGAACAGGTTGTTAATGTCTTTCAGGCGGCAGTTTACGCCGTTGAGCAGGTATTCGCTATCGCCTGAGCGGTAGTAGCGGCGCGTGATGGTAACTTCGGTGTATTCGGTAGGCAGCAGGTTTTTAGTATTCAGGAAAGTGAGCGAAACCTCCGCCATTTGTTGCGGCTTGCGGTTTTTGGTACCGTTAAAAATGACGTTTTCCATTTTGTCGGAGCGCAGGTTTTTGGTGCGTTGTTCGCCCAGCACCCATCGGATAGCATCTACTACGTTGCTTTTGCCGCAACCGTTAGGCCCCACAATGCCCGTAATGCCTGCATCAAAGTTGATAGTAACTTTGTCGCCGAAACTTTTAAAACCTTTGATTTCTAACTTGCTGAGTTGCATGAGTTGCGCCCGATTTTTGGCAGCGGCAAAAGTACAAACTTGGCGTCAATCATGGGCGAACCTTACACAGGCAAAATATTGTATCAACAATATTTGTAAACATATCAATCCGATGTACCTTTGTAAGGTGCGAATAGAACAGGAATTACAACAAAGTAAGTTTGACAGCGAGCATCATAAGGCTGTGCTGAATATTTTGTTTACAGCAGGCTGGATCAATACGATTGATCTGACAATGTTAAAGCCGTTTGGTATTTCTCCGCAACAGTTCAATGTGCTTCGTATTCTGCGCGGGCAATATCCTGCTACTGTCCGCCTTTGCGATATTACGCCGCGCATGCTGGACAGGATGTCAAACACTGCCCGGTTGGTAGAAAAACTGCGCCTAAAAGGCTTGGTCAAACGCGAACAGAATCCGCTCAACCGTCGGGCAGTAGATATTACCATCACCAACGAAGGGCTTGCCTTGTTGAAGGCAATTGATGCCAAAATGCAGGAATGGCACAGTCATTTTACCAATCTTTCCGAACAGGAAGCTACACAACTCAATATTTTATTGGACAGGTTGAGAGGATGTTAGCAGATGAAAGATTTCTATTTCATTGACTTGTACTACATTTACGAACTGATTTCTTTTGCCTGATCCCGATGTATGCTAAGATTATAAACCGTATTCCGCTTTTGTTATCTCTGGTTTTTCTGCTGGCTGTTTCCTGTACCAGAGAAGGCAGTCCGTTGGCTGATTTTTCTGTGGAGCCAAACCCTGCAACAGTAGGCAGAGCGGTTACTTTTGTCAATCGAACTGTTAATGCGACAGAGTTTGAGTGGTATGTGCAGGGGAATTTGGTTTCCAATGAAAAGGAACCCCGTTTTATCTTCAATAGGAGCGGTACACAGGTGGTTACATTGGTGGCGCGCAATCCGAAAGGTACTTCGGGTGGGTCTATTCCCGTGCGCGTACTGGATCCCCGCGACTCAATTGTGGGTACTTACAGGGGAACCATAACGGTTATCTTACCGAATGGGCAGCGCAGTACGGGCAATAGCACCTGCATTATTCAGCGGGCGCAATTCAATGTATTTGGTTTAGATATTAGTCTCAGTGGTATCAACGATGCGCCACCGCGCAATGCAATCATAGTGGACGATAATAGTTTCAACATAGAAAATGACATTGCGGGTGTTCGTATGCGCGGCACGGGACTCCGCAGCGGTCGGCAATTGACCTTGAACTATACAGTCGTAAATAACGCCAATCATTTGTTAGCAACCTATAATTTTATTGGGACGAGGTAGTCCTAACAGCATTTTAAACTAAGGCAAAGTGACAGCCATACGTACACAGCCTTTGCCGGCTTTTAATTCGCTGCCTATATTAGGCGCAATTAGTACGGTCCATCTCTTAAACGACTCTATGCAGGCGGTGATACCTGCCATATTTCCTATTTTGGAAACAGAGTTGCAACTCAGTTATCGTCAGTTAGGGTTGATTGCTTTTGCTAATAATATTGTAGCCTCGTTTTTACAACCGTTGATCGGTTTTTACACCGACAAGCGCCCAAAACCTTATCTGCTTCCTTTAGGAATGCTTTGCAGCACAATAGGGATGTTGTGGATGGGTTTAGCTACAGATATTGTCCAATTGGTTTTGGCTGTGATGCTGATTGGGGTCGGGTCGTCTGTATTTCACCCGGAGGGTTCGCGATTGGTCATCATAGCTTCAGGAGAACGGCGCGGTATGGGGCAGTCCTTATTCCAAGTATTAGGACAGGCAGGGCAGGCGCTGGCCCCTGTATGGACGATTGTGATCTTTGCGCCTTTGGGGCAAAAGGGATCATGGCTTTTTGTAATTGTGGGGAGTGTTGCAACGCTTATTTTATTCTATCTGGCAGGCTGGTACAAAGCCAACCTGAAAGAAACGACTTTTGTGCGTCCGATTTCGCTAAATAAACTACACGCAAAGCGTCAAGAGTTGATTTATTATGCTTTTGGACTGATAGCGCTTATTACCTTTGCCCGTAGCTGTTACATAGTTGGCATTGTAGGCTTCTATACTTTTTTTCAAACCAAAGTTCTGATGCACTCGCTTGCAGAGGCACAATCCTACATTTTTGTTTTTCTCATATCGTTGGCGCTGGGTACGCTGCACGGCGGAACATTAGCCGACCGCATAGGATTGCGCTCTGTCATGTGGCTTTCGGTAACTATCAGCGCATTTGCGGCTATTCTGCTGCCCTTTACAGAAGGCTGGTCAACCTATCTGATTCTTTTCATTTCGGGCTATGCGGCAATGGCAGGTTTTCCTGTATCGCTGATTTACTGCCTCGAACTCCTACCCGAGCGGGTTGGGTTGGTTTCAGGAGCTATGTTCGGGCTGACGTTTGGTATTGGCGCTGTAGCTGCTATCGGGCTGGGAGCTATCGGCGACTGGCTCGGTATCAAGAACATGATTATGATTTGCTGTGTGCTGCCCTTAATAGGGCTATTTGCATTTCTCCTGCCTGTAGAAAGAAGCAGGCGGCGCAGATAAGCGCTCCGCGCATTTGCGCAAAGCATTAATATTTCCATACAAAAGCGCCATCAGTTGCAAGGGCATGGCAGGTCAGCCCCAATGCTATGGCTTGCTGCTTAATCCGCCGAACCGTCGCCGGACTGTTGTTGCCTTCCAGTACAATGCAGCGGACTTCGCGCAGTTGATCGGCGGGTAGCCCGTTCAGGTCGAAAAGCGCATTATTGGCAATGAGCAGTAGGTCGCAAGGCGGCAGCACAGGTTTGCGCACACGCTTTGCCAGACGATATACCTGCATCTCTCCTTTGCGGTACAACATGCCTCCCTGCACTTTTCGTGCCGCTATCGGGCTTGTTTCGCTATCGGCTAATACGACAGGAATTTGCTCCCAGTTGATACTTCTTCTGGCCAGAAATTCTGCAAAAGTATAGCGGATCTGCTGCGGCTGCTCCAATAGCGTACTGTCTGCCAGCAAAATTGCCTGCTGCCCCTTGAGCCATAGCATCGAGCTTTGTCGGGCAGTATAGAACACGGCCAGCAACTGCTCCTGCCGCTGACTTTGCCAAGTCCATAGCTTGGAGGCTCCAAATGCGGTAGCAGCCAGAAGCGCAGCGACAAGCAGCAAGCGATGTTTCAGCACAAAAAATACGGCTAACGCTATTATGATTGCATAGATGCCCGTCATCTCCCATGCGCTGATGTACAGCGCCTTAGCAGCCGAATAAGGCAAAGCCTCTACCTGAAAAGCCAAATAGTTGTTCAGCCATACCAACCATTTCATTACCCAGCCTAAACCTTGAATCAGCAAGGGCTGCCATGAAAAAATCAATATCAGAATCCCCCAGCTTAACATGCAGAAAGCCAGCGGAATAGCAAACAGATTCGCCAAAAGGAAATAGTTCGGAAACTGATGAAAGTAATACATTCCCAGAGGAAAGGTTGCCAATTGCGCCGCTGTTGAGACACAAATCACCGACCATGTTCTGTCTGCAAAGTTCAATGGCGAAGCCGGCGCTTTCCAGCATCTGTAGAATCGCGGATAGAAGTACATAATCCCCGCTACTGCAGTGTAGGAAAGCTGAAAGCCAACCTGAAAAAGCATCAGCGGATTGTAGGAAAGCAGGATGACGGCCGACAGCGCCAGCGTATTGAACGAGGAACCGCGTTTGTGGAATAGCTGTGCCACATTGAACAGCGAAAACATCAGTGCCGCCCGCATGACCGAAGGCGAAAGCCCTGTAACGAGCGCATATGCCCACAATACAAGCAATACAATCGCAACGAAAAGCCATCGGCCTCGTTCGTGATTTTTGAGCGGATACAACAAAAAACTCAGAATAGTAAACAAGATGCCAACGTGAAGCCCCGAAACGGCCAGCACGTGCATAATGCCCGTCGCTGAGTAGGCGCGTAGCAAGGTGTCGTCCAGTTCGTCCTTCAGCCCAACGATGAGCGCCGAAGCCAGCCCTGCCTCCATCGGACTGTCAATGGCGCGTTCTAAAGTGCGATCTGCCCATTTTTGCAGTTGTAAAGCTGTCCTGTGCAAAGAAAAACCGGAGTCTGCAACTATCAGCTGCCAGTTTTTTGCACTTACAAAATGCTGATAGACAATGCCTTTGTTGCGCATCAGTTGCCTGTAATCAAAAGCATCGGGGTTTTTGGGTGGCTGGATTACCTGTGGCTGACCGCGAATCAGCAGGCGGCTGCCGTAGGTGAGCGCCGCGTGTTGCAGGCTGTCAGCCCGCAGCGAAAGTTGTACCTTCGCATCGGCAGGCAGCCATCCTTTGGGAGTGTGTACGCGCAGTATTTCGGCTGTCAGGCTGCTGTTGCCGCTTGCTTTGCGGTCGGCGCGCGAGATAATTACTGCTTCGTAGGCTGTTACAAGGCTATCTGAGGCGTGAATACTCAGACGTTCGCGTGGTTCGGTCTGCCACATGCGCAGCGCCCCAAAGCTAAACAGGGCAGCATATACACAAGACACAGCAATAACGTAGTGAACTTGTGTCTCTCGCGGGCGGCGCAGCACCTGCCCTTGCAAGTACAAATATGTTGCTACGGCTACAACAAACAGCCCCGCATAAGCAGCGCCGACGGGTAAATAACGGGCAGTTACAATTCCTGCCGCAACAAGCAATACAATCCGTACAAAAGGAAGTGTTTCCCACTTACTGGTTAACATCACACAAAAACGAGAGCGAAGCGAAGAAGTAATCGAACCGATTTTTCAGCAATTTGTTGCTATCGCTATTTTAAGCAGACAATGCTGAAATTACAAGCAAAAGTGAAAAATATTATTTGACATTCTTTACAAACTTTTCACCTGTACAATAGCTTAAAGCACATCTGAATTGCGGGAATCTTGCAATTACCAACTTTACTCTTTTATGAACACCCAATCGGTAGTATCCTTACCGTCATCACTATCCGTTTGATCGCTGTCAAGTTCCACATTCATTTGCCGCAACTGAAGTCTGCTGAAGAACCGTTAAAATAGCCTGACTAACGAACGTCGCCGCGCACCAAATACGCCCCGATATTGCATTGCAAGCATTGGCGGCGGCTGCAAAATTCGTTGTAGAGTTCTATGGCTGCCTGCGTGTCGGCGGCGGTTTGCAGCGGCAGAGGCAACTCTTTCCACTGCCTGATAATGGCGTTATTTTCGGCAGGCAGCTGCGCCAGCAGCTCCAAAGCCCGCTCCATCACCTCTTCGCCGCCTTCGCGTAGTGCGTAAGCTGCCAACAGCGGAAACAGCGTGTTGATTATCAGGCTATTGGCGCTATCTTCGCCCAAACCTCCCAGTTTTCGTTCCGAAGGTTTTTCAGGTAGGTAATGGCGCTGCCAATACTCAGATGGCTGCGCGTTAAGTAATTCCTGCAAAGGCTTGATTTGCTTTGTTTCAAGGAAAACCGTAAATAAGTCGGGTAGTTGGCAGAGGATAGCAGCAGCCTGCGCCAAACGCCGTACAGGGAAGTTCGCAGGGCGCATGCGGGCAATTTTCCACGCACTTTTGGTGCCTGTTTTATCGCTCAGGTCGTATTTATGTTGTAAATAGCGAAATTCTGCCTGCAATTTTTGCAAGTAACTATCCTCATAAGCCTTTGATAACCAGCCACTCATGCCCAAGAGCAGCGCCTCTGTCTGCAAAGGTTCGTGCAGATGTTTGCGCAGCACATGGTAGGGCAGCGAACGCGCCAGTTCCAGCATCGGTGCGGCATTGACTTTGAAGCCCATGTTGCGCATCAGCAACATATAAGCCACTTGCTGCCAGTCGCCGCGAACTTGTTGCAACCAATCCAGCACTTCCTCGGCTTTGCGGTGCAGGCGGCGTACCAATGCACGGTCTGCCATCGCAAGTACGGTTAGCGACGGTACTTTTTCTATCTGCGAAGCGCAGGCAATTGCTTCTGCGGGCTGTGCAAGCATGAGTGCATAGCGTTCCCATAGGAGCGGATCGGTGCGGGACTTCAAAGCCAAAACAGGAATCGGGGAACAATCTGCCCTCACTAAAGGTTCTGAAGTATCATGTTCCCAAACCACGTGCAATATCACACCCTCATAAGCAGCATCGCGCTGATGACCGTGCCGTAACCAATCGGAAGTTCTCATGTGCAACTCTACCTGTCCGAACCATTGCAAACCGTCAATTTGTAGGGCTGCATTGGTAAAATCTGCCCCGGAATCGCTATTCCGTGTGCCTGTGTGCACAACAGTTAGCGTTTCACCGCTTTCAGTTTGCAGGTTTCGTTTATCGAAGTACTGAAATTGCCAGAGGTAAGCAAGAAATAATTCATTCATAAACGACAATAAATCAGAACAAATTTCTGTAATTGCAAGTTATTAAGAGTTACAATCATTCTACAACAAGTACAATGTATCAACAAGTTCGGTTTGCCGACAAAGGTCGGTCAGCGTTTTTTGCAACTGTCAGAAAGCGCGTTGATAATTATTTTATCCAAAACAACATTTCCAAGCACGCCAACGCGGAAATGATTTTAAAAACAGTCCTATTTCTCGGTGGTTTTGCAGGTTTTTATTTACTCTTACTTCTTGGGAATTTCAGTACTCCTGTCATGCTGCTCTTAGCGGCAGCAATCGGTGTTTTCGGTGCATTGATTGGTTTCAATATCTGCCATGATGCCATTCACGGCTCGTATTCTTCCAATATGTACGTAAACAAAGCGCTTAGCCTTGTATTTAACATTATCGGTGCAAATCCTTACGTGTGGAGTATCTCGCATAACATCGTACATCACACCTACACAAACATCGCGGGACACGACGAGGACATCGAGGTAGCCCCGGGCCTGATTCGCCTTTCACCGGAAGATAAACTTACTCCTATCCAGCGTTATCAGCATTTATACGCCTTTCTGCTTTACGGATTGGCTTCTGTTTCGTGGGTTTTCCGCAAGGACTTTAAAAAATTCTTCCAAGAAAAGATTGGCAGCCATAAAAACAGGCATCCGAAAATGGAATATTTCAATCTGTTTTTCTACAAAGGCGTGTACTACTTCCTATTTATTGCCTTACCGTTGTGGATCATGCCTATCAGTTTTGGCGGTTGGTTGGCAGGTTTTATGGTGATGCATATTTCACAAGGTTTGGTATTAGGCTTAGTATTCCAACTGGCGCACGTAGTAGAAGGCACAGACTTCCCGTTACCAGATGAGAACGGCAACATGGAAGAATCATGGGCGGCGCACCAAATGCGTACGACTGCCAACTTTGCCCGCAACAGCCGCATCGCTAACTTCCTTTGTGGCGGATTGAACATGCAGATAGAACACCATTTATTCCCGAAAATTTGCCATGTACACTACGCCGCTATTGCGCCAATCGTACAGCAAACAGCCAAAGAATTTGATTTGCCTTACATAGAAAATGAAACATTCTTTTCCGCGTTGCAATCGCACTACCGCATGTTGCGCAAGTTTGGCATAGAAGAGTGGGAAGCCAAAGACAAGCTTGTGATGGCTTAATTTAGATAATCCATTTCTCCAATACTTTACGGGGTTTTCGCCAATGCTCGCGCATCAGGCTATAAATCCCGTAACTGTTTACAGTCGGTATTTCGGCTCCCTGATGTTTGTTTCCTTCGCTGATTCTGATGGGATCGGTTTTCTCTGAAAACATTTCATAGTGCAAAATACCACTGCCCCTGTCCAGACACACACGCGATAACTTCCATATTTCCTGTCCGCTTTCCGTATCAGTCGGCAGAAAGCGTATGTTGTGCAACTGCCTGTAAAGCAGCCAAATAAAAAAGTAAAAGCAGGCGAATTTTCATAGTTGTGCTTGTTTTCTTGTCTTGGCAAAGCCTTTAATCAGACCTGTCAGGTGCCGATGGTTGGTTATCAATGTGTGAAATAGATCGGGATTGCGCTTTGCGAGTCGGTTGATGCGCTGCTTTTGTTTGAGGATACGTGCAAACCGGTAGTACCGAAATGCGTAGTAGCCCGAAGCAGGCAAACTGAGTAGGTATAACAGCAGATGCCACCACAAATCGCTGATTAGGTTCACAAAAAGCCAGCCGTACAGCGGGTAGCATATGCCAAAAGTGAAGATTCCAAGCGTTAGATTGATAGGGGCGCGATAGACGGTTTCCCTCGTGAGTAAAATTGCCAGCCGACCCGGCAGCCGATAGGGGATGTAGTTGTGCAACTCGCTGTACAGATAGAGTGGAAAACCTGCTATAACAGCCAGCCACTCCTGCCATCTAATACGAATCACCTCGCTTGTTTTTTCAGAGTTTTGCTGCTCCGGAACAGCCGTCAAAACGCGCGCTGAGATGCCGTTCTGCCGCAGAACTGTCAGGTGTTCGGTCAGTAGTTGCCGAAATTCTTTGAATCCTTCTGTATTTTCTTTCGAATAGAAGGCCACACCGTCCGCAATTTCTTGCGCTACTACAAATACCGAATCGGTATGCGGCAGATCTAAAGCAAGTTCTTTTTTAAGTTGATGTCCGTAGATTTCCTCAATTTGCCGCGTGAGTTGGTCGGTGGCTTTATCGGGGGTGATGACGAGCATCGGGCGCAGCCGATTAGCCATTTCTTGTGTGAGCGTATGTACGCCATCCGGATGATCGGCAAATGCACGGGCGGAAATCGGTTGGGCATAGCCAAGTTTGAGCAAACTCTGAAAGCGGCGCGGATTGGTGTAGTTGATGCCTGCGCAAACAATCTGCACGTCTTGGTCGGGTGGCAGATGTGCCAGCGCACCCAATGCAATGCGGGCTGTACCTGTTTTCAGGGGGCGCAGTTCGCGGCGGTCTTCGCTGATGCCTTCGGGGAAAATCATCAGCGCCCCGCCTTCGGCCAGCAGCTCGAAGCAGGCAGCAAAGGTCTGCTCATTCTTTTGGGATGCCTCCGAACTGTCTTGCTGCCTGTAGATCGGGATCATAAACAGTTGCCGGAACAACCACTTGACAAAGGGTGAAGTAAAAACTCCGCCATTTGCCAGAAAATAAACCGGACGGCGCAGCCAAACCGCTGCAACGATAGGGTCTAAAAATGTGCTGGGATGGTTGGCAGCAATAATTAGCGCGCCTTTTTTAGGCACGTTCTCCAGCCCGCTGAGGCTGATACGTCCAAAAAAGGCGCGAAGGGCAATCAGAAATATGAAACGCAGGAACTGATAGAGCAGCATATATGGCAACTATTTGACCAATATACGCTTTGTCAATTTGTTTCCGTCAATATCGAGCGTTACTAAATAGATACCGGCTGCACAGTTGCCCAAGTCAATTTCGTGTAGTAGCCGCAAGTTGTCCATACGTACCGAGTCGGTGAGCAGTTCGCGCCCCAGCAGGTCTGTTACGTGGATCTGTACATTTTCAGCGCGTTTGAGGAAAGACCCGAATACAGTGATTTTACCATCTGCCGAAGGATTTGGAAATACCCGTACATCTTCGCGGCTGGCCAGAAACTCTTCGATACCTACTGCATCGGTTTGAATTTGGAGGTTATCAATCGCCCAGCCCCAGCCATTTGCCGATTCATCGGCAAACAAACGAAAGCGAAAAATTACTTCCTGTCCGGCGCGGAAAGTCTGCAAAATATTGATGCTGCGTGGGCGGAACAGTTCTTTTGTCCCTATGGTAGTTGAGTTAGGGTTATTGGCCGATAGCCCACGCGTGTAGGCGCTCAACCACTCAGGACGTTCGCGGGAGTCGTAGCCGTTCAGCAGGCGCTGCCAGGTTTGTCCGCCATCGGCAGAACCTTCCACAATGACATAATCCCAAAACGTAAACTGCCCGAATACCGAGCCCGGCTCGCCGGGTTCAACCAATACGATTTCATCAAAACGCATAGTCGAGTTTTGTTCGCGGATGCGGATAGGGAATCGCATTTGGTAAATATAATTGCTTTCGTTGTTAATTCCCGAACCATCCTTGTAGGGGTGATCGGAATGGATCGCACCATTTTCAAAACCTGCGGGAGTTTCTATCCTGAAGTCGCCGCCGATGAAATCCTCTGCTCCGCCTTGGTTAAAATCGTTGGCATAACTCTCGCGAACAGGCAGCAATCCTTCTGCACGCACCTGGTGGAAACCATTAGCGGGGTTTGTTGCCTGATTGCGCCTACTGCTGATGTCGCGGGCTACTATGCGGTAGCTCAGGTTCGTACCGCTTACGATGCGCCCCTGTGGAAATTGCAGCAACGTAGCAAAGTTATCGGGGCCAACGGGTATCATACCCAACGTTATAGTTGGCTCATTATCAAGCCTGTACTCTACAAAAGCTGTATCTATGCCCAGCCTGTCGGTAATATTGGCAGAAATAATCAGAGAGGTAGCATTGACGGGTAGGATAGAAACAGGAGTATGTGAAATTATGGGCGGATCGTTGTCCGTAGTTACGATGAACGAAAAAGTAACGCGCGGCGCTACACCTGCCGGCCAGAGGATTTGTACATTCTGCCGCGTATTTTCGGCAATCAGGTAGTAGTTGATCGTAACCTCCCGATTGGGTGCAGGGATCTGTCCTTCGTACAAATCGCCCGATGTGCGGCGCATAGTCGCTGTTTGCTGCGTAGCAAAACGGTCTAAAGAATACACAATTCGCAGATCATAATCAGCGAAATTCAGCGCTGTATCGCTCACCAAGCGGGCGCGGAGCGTGAAAGGCTGGTCAATAATATCGGTGTTAGGTTGCGGATCGTGGATGATGCGCGTATTTCGCCAGCCCATTTGGTCGAAAATAGCCATCGCTACCGGTCCGGGATCGTGCGAAGCCTCACCATTGCCGATCGAAGAAATCATCAACTGGTTAGAAGTACCGTCGTAGGTGCGGTCGTCTAAGTGTGAGATACTTGAACCCTGCTGCCAGGGAGAAGGTGCAAAAAGTGGTGCAGGCACGCCCAGATTGGCGCGGCGAACCAGTTCACCCTGAAATACGATTGCGTCGCTGGTCAGTTCGCGCCCCAGCGCCAGCGAGTTGTTGCGGAAAATAGTTGTATCAAGCAGCGACTCGCCGCGCGCATTTTCTATGAAAACGTCATAGATAAATGGAAAGCCGCTATCGCCCCAGCGCCCGAAGTTACGCCCTGTTTCAAACTGAAAACTGCCTGCAAAACCCAAACCATGTCCAATTTCATGCAAAGCAACGCTTGTCAAATCCCACTTATCGGAAGGCGGATTGGCATCTGTGCCAAAATACCAGTTATTGTTATTGCTGTTAAAATTGGCAATAATATCGGCATCCTGACCGTTCAAATCTTCACCCAATAGCTTTTCAGCAAGCGCTACGGGATACCAAACAGGAAAACGCGGTAAAAAAGGCGAGCGGAAAAAGCCGTTGCTCGTAGCGCTGCCCAATACGTTGGGGCGGCTGTTAGGTTCCCATACCGCCCGAATGCGGATAGGTACAGGCGAGGAAATCAGCGACGACCATATATCTACCGCCCGTTGGAATGCAGCCTGTGCCTCCTGCGTAAAACCTTGATATTGAACAATGAATTGCGCGTTTTCTGTACCCTCTGTTCTGCCGCTTCTGCGGGCAGCCGCCCACTTTTCATAGGCTTCGGGGGGAGGAATATTTTTGCGGATGTGGCTGATGGTCGGCGGGCAGATGATAGACAAACCCTCTTTTTTGTACTCGACCTGTAGCCGCTCACGCACCGTTTTTTGTGCCTGAGCGGTATGCAGGGTACAGATTGTTAGGTAAAGTAGCAGCAGTTTGCCGATGAAAGACTGTAGTAAGATGCGCATCGGAATTTCAGTTTTGGTAGTACATATTGTATTGTTAAGTTAGTAAATTTTCCGGAATGTGCTATCGCATCGTCAGGCTGCTGTCGGTCAAGGTTTGCAAAAAGGCTATGAGTGCGGGTCGGTTGATGCTTCGGAAGTGATGATCAGGTAGTTGATGCTGTCTTGCCAGCGAGTCGGGCAGGTTTGCATAGTGCGCTATTACCGCTTCCAGATCGGGTAGGCTGCCGTCGTGCATATAGGGTGCAGTCAGCAGTACGTTGCGCAGCGTCGGGGTTTTGTACCTGCCAAAATCGGCTGTCTGCGAGGTGATGCGCTGCCTACCCAGCAATAGTCCCGCACTATCAATTTCCGAAGGCAGCGGCAACCCGTTCCGATGAAATTTACCATCTGTAAACAGCGGCGGCGTATGGCAACGGGCGCAATGCCGCTCGAAAATGGCAAGCCCCTCCAATTCGAGGCTGCTTAGTTGGATAATACCGCGTTGGTAGCGATCGTAGCGGCTGTCTGCTGCGATCAGCGTCCGTTGGTATTGTGCAAGGGCGCGGCTGATGAGCGCAACCGTAATAGAATCTGTCCCAAAAGCAGCCCGAAAAGCACGGCGGTATTCAGGGATTGCCTGCAACTCGGCGGTTAGCTCGCGCAGATCTGCTCCCATTTCGTCGGGGTGGCGCAGTGGTGCAAAACTGAGCGATTCTAAGTTGCGCACACCTCCGTCCCAAAACAAGTGTTCCGACCAAGCCAGATTGACGAGCGTTTGTGCGTGGCGCAGCAAGCGATTGCCTGACATACCCCGCGAGGTAAGTGCAGCCGTATCGGCAAAAGATACCTGAGGCTGGTGGCAACCTGCACACGCAAGCTGATTGTTGGCAGAAAGCCGCTTATCGAAAAACAGCATCCTGCCCAGCGCAACCCCTTCTACTGTCGCGCGATTATGCGGCGGCTGCGGCACAGTATCGCCCAGCGGCAGCGGCATATCGAACACATAGGGGCGCGGCGATTGTGGCTGCATACAAGCCCACAGCCAAAGCAGCGCCGCCGCCACAAGGCTATATTTACCTGCTTGTCCCAAATCGGTTGGCGGCTAAGATTCTCTTCATTTTAGTATTACAACTCAAAATGCGGCATAAGCGTTCGCGCTTTGCGTACCTTTGTGCCTATCATGGAAAAAGTAAAGCCCAAAAAATACTTAGGACAGCATTTTCTCAAAGATTTGCACATTGCAGAGCGCATTGCAGCGTTGCTTTCGGGGCATGGCGGCTACCGCAAGGTGCTGGAAATAGGCCCGGGTATGGGTGTCCTTACACAGTTTTTGGTAAAAAATACAGACAGGGAGTTACACCTTGCTGAGGTGGACAGTGAATCGGTGGCTTACCTGCAAAAAGCAGGCTATGTGCCTGCTGAGCAACTGCACCATGCCGACTTTCTGACCATGAATTTGCAGGAAATTGCACAAGGCGAACCGCTTGCGCTCATTGGCAACCTGCCCTATAATATTTCTTCGCAAATATTTTTCAAGATGCTGGAAAACAGGCACTTCATTCCCGAAATGGCTTGCATGATTCAGAAAGAAGTAGCGGAACGCGTCGCCTCTCAACCGGGCGGCAAGGAGTACGGCATCCTGAGCGTACTCTTGCAGGCATTTTATGAAATTCGCTATGAATTTACCGTCCACGAACACGTGTTCCAGCCGCCGCCCAAGGTAAAATCTGCGGTGATTACGTTTCGCCGCAATGCTACCCAAGAACTTGGCTGCGATGAAAAGCGATTTTTTACTGTTGTTAAAACAGCTTTTAATCAGCGGCGCAAAACGCTGCGCAATGCACTCAAACCAATTGGCATTCCCGAATGCTCGGCACATTTGCCTGTACTCGACTTACGCGCCGAACGACTCGGAGTAGCTGAGTTTGTCGAACTGACAAAGGCCTTGAGTTAAGGTTTCTGTTGTTTGTGAGGATATAAACACGAGTAAAACAAGAGGCTGTCTAAAAAGGCTAGATGTAGCACAGACTTCAGTCTGTAGTCGTATGATTATCAAGTATTTCAACGATCACAGCTAAAGTCTATGTTACTTTTTGGACAGCCGCAAAAGATTGGTGTCCAAAGAAACTTTGTGCAAGCGGTTAATTACTGCCGCGACGCTGTCCGTTCCACTGTCCGCCCATTTCTTTCATGCGCTCTGCCACGATCTTCTGGAACTCGGCGCGGGTTACTTTTTTACCTTCCGAAGGAGCTTTCAGTTCGTTTTTGGGAGGTGTTTTTGTGCTGATGCTCAAGGGACGGAAAACAACTAATTCGTCTTCTACATTGACTTCTAACACAGTGCCGGGCAGCGAGTGGAAACGATCCGGACCAACGGGGGCAAGCATCTGATCGGCATACCAAGCCACTACGTTCACTTTGCGGTTCATAAACTCGTCTTCCATCGTCGCTTTTTTGCAGGTATAGCCGTTAACGACTTTTTCTTCGTCTTCAAATTTCCATGCGCGGACTTTGAGCGTGTCTTCAATGAGAAACTTGCGGCTCATGAACTCGCGCAGCTCCAGCCATTGGGAGGTTTCAAAGTTGAGATAGGTAGATCCCATGTTGCGCATGAAACGCATCATGCCTCCGCCACGACCGCCGCCTGCCTGCATATCCTCATCGTCCTCTTCTACGGGCTTGTAGATAGACTCATTGGCATTGAAAGCAAGTTGCATTTTCTGCGTCATAAATTCGGGGATCATGCTTTTCATCGCCTCCCGTTCGGGCGGTAGGTTTCGGTGCAGATTTATTTTCATTTCGTAAATAATAGTTCCTTCCATTGTCTGCGCTTGTGCAGCCAGAGCCAACAGGAAGAAAAAGGCTAAAGCAAGGTTCTTTCTCATGCGATTTCAAACAAATTAACTCGAGGCAAATGTACGCCGAAGGGCTTGTAAGGCAGTGTTAATCAGGCTGAAAGTAATGTTAATCAAGGTTAACAAACAGGCGCAATGCGATAAAAGTTTTTTTTCTTTGATGTTGAAAATCTCAAGCGCCTATGCGTCCAGCTGCTGCCCGACCTTTGTTACCCGTTTTACTAATGGCTGCAAGCCTCGTCTTGCTGATGGTTTTACAGTTCCTGTGGCTGACCAAATCATTCAACGAGGCAAGGCAGGGGGTTCGGCGCGAGTTAAGCAATATGTTCGAGCGCAGCGTTCGCCATGTGCAGGATTCGCTGGCTATGCGGCTCATGGATTCGCTGGGTATCAACCGGGATTCTATTGCGCAACTGTTGCTCCCCTCGTCGGCACAAACGCAGCGCGTTATCGTCAATACTCATTCAGAAAAATCCGATTCGCTGCGCAACAGCATGTTCATCGTATCGCTGAGCGCAAAAGGCGACTCCTTGAGCAAAAATTACCTCAAGTTCTCTCCGCGCAGGATGCGTTTCGTTAATTCTATCGGGCTGCTGGCTGCAGGTATTCGGATTGACAGCAGCCTGATTATGAAGCGACTGCGACACGAAATTGCTGAACGACAACTCCGCGTGGACAGTATTGCCATTGCGTCGCTGCAACTGAGTAGCCCGCCCTCAGAGGAAGAGTGGCGCAAGATGCGGGAGGCAGAAGCACAGAGTCCGCACATTCTCCGCGAGCGGATTTTCATCCTGCCCGGCGTAGGCTACGAAGCCCGCATGCAAGGGTTCATATGGAATGTTTGGCAACATATGCTGCCGCTGATTTTATTTTCACTATTCCTTACCTCGGTTACTGTAGCAGCTTTTGGGCTGATGTACCAATCGCTACGCAGGCAAGAGCGGCTGGCAGAACTAAAAAATGATTTTATCGGCAATGTAACGCACGAACTCAAAACGCCTGTTGCTACTGTCAGCGTTGCTATTGAGGCATTGAGCAACTTCAACGTATTGCAAAATACCACGCTCACGAGCGAGTATCTGGAAATTTGCAAAATGGAACTGCGCAGGCTTTCGCTGATGATCGACCAGATTATGAAAATTGCCATTTTTGAAGAAAAAGGCATTCAGCTAGAAAATACCAACGTAGATCTGGACGTGCTTGTGCGCAAGGTAATGAATGCCATGCGTCCACAGTTTCAGCATTTTCAGGCACAGGTTAATTTACAGACCATCGGCAGCCGGTGGACGGTACGCGGCGACGATACGCACCTGACCAATATTCTGTTCAACCTGTTGGAGAATGCGCTCAAGTACAGTGCAGAAAATCCGCAGATAGAGGTGCGCCTTTTAGAGAAAGAGCAAGACGTGGTGCTGGAGGTCAGCGATAATGGTATTGGTATTCCGGCGGAGTACCATAAGAAAATTTTTGATAAGTTTTTTCGCGTACCTACCGGCAACGTGCACAATGTCAAAGGCTACGGACTTGGGCTGAGTTATGTTGCCAACGTTGTGAAAAGTCATGGCGGGGATATTACTTTGCAAAGCATACCTATGCAGGGCAGTACATTCGCTGTGCGCCTGCCAAAAATTGTAGCAACGGTCAATCTTCAGTCGCATGAATCCAGCCTTGTTTAAAATTCTGTACGTAGAAGATGAGCAGTTTCTGGGACGCATTGTCAAAGACAGCCTCGAGAGTAGGGGCTTTCAGGTGCTGATGTTGCCGGACGGCAAGCAGGTAAGCGAACAGTTTGAGCGTTTTCAGCCGCACATTTGTGTATTAGACGTAATGCTGCCTCATAAAGACGGCTATGCTGTCGCGCAGGAAATCAGGCAGCTTGCACCCAAAATTCCTATCCTTTTCCTCACTGCTAAAACGCAGGCAGAGGATGCCGTACTAGGTTTTCAATCGGGTGGCAATGACTACATTCGCAAACCCTTTAGTTTAGAGGAACTCATCGTCAGGATTCAGAACCTGCTGCAATTGACTCAGGAAAAGCCCGTCATGCGCAACGACGGCACGGTTAGCATCGGGCGCTACACTTTTCTGCCACAACGCTACGAGTTGCGGCTCGGTGAAGAGGTGCGCAAACTATCGCACCGCGAGTCGGAGTTGCTGTCCATTTTTGCCGAAAATCAGAATAAAATCATCAGTAGGCAGGACATCCTGATGCGCGTATGGCACGACGACTCGTTTTTCAACTCCCGCACGCTGGATGTGTACATTACCAAACTGCGCGGGCTGCTCAAAGAGGATTCTTCCATCCAGATTTTATCTATCAAAAACGTAGGCTATCACTTTTTGGTAGGGTAGTACCCCAAGTGAACATTTCCCGCCCTACAGGTGTTTATCACAAAAGCAGCGTAATTTTGCGCTTATTTTTCCATACAGGAGTAGGTAATTAGTCAAATTAAAACGTATCGCGCCCTTCAGGGTGCGCGTTGGTTACTTGATGAAAATCTATTACTTACACACCCTCAAGGGTATGTTACATTTTGCACAAGTACTTAACACACATAATGAGCGCCAAAGGCAGAGTATTAGTCGCTATGAGCGGCGGTATAGACAGTTCGCTGGCAGCGGTTTTGCTGCACGAGCAAGGATATGAGGTGATAGGCATGACCATGAAAACGTGGGATTATGCCTCTTCGGGCGGTAGCAAGAAGGAAACGGGCTGTTGCAGTTTGGATTCCATCAACGATGCCCGCTATGTAGCTGTTAGTCTGGGCTTTCCACACTATATCGTAGATATTCGCGAGGAGTTTGGCGACTATGTAATTGATCACTTTACGAGTGAATATCTGGCGGGACGCACCCCGAACCCTTGTGTATTGTGCAATACGCACATTAAGTGGGACTCGCTGCTACGCCGCGCCGATAAATTGGGCTGCGACTTCATTGCAACGGGGCATTACGCCAACGTGCGCGAAGAAAACGGCAGATTCATTGTTTCCAAAGGCTTAGACCATGCCAAAGACCAAAGCTATGCCCTCTGGGGCGTGTCGCAGCAAAGCCTGAGCCGCACGATTTTCCCGCTGGGCAAATTGCACAAATCGGAGATTTATGAAATGGCAACCTCACGCGGCTTCATGGAGTTGGTGAATAAGCCTGAGAGTTATGAAATTTGCTTCATTCCGGACAATGACTATCGCGGATTTCTGCGCAGACGCGTCCCTACGCTGGAGCAGGAGGTAGCCGGCGGCGATTTTGTGATGGAAGACGGTACTGTTGTCGGTAAACATCAAGGCTATCCGTTCTACACCATCGGGCAGCGCAAAGGATTGGGTATTACGCTGGGCTATCCTGTATTTGTAACCGAAATCAGGAAAGAGACGAATCAGGTGGTGCTGGGTACGGACAAAGAACTCGCCCGCGACGGCATGTGGGTAGGGCAGCTTAACATGATGAAATACCCATCGCTGAGCGAGCCGCTGGAAACCGTTACCCGCATCCGCTATAACGATAAGGCAGGTGCGCCCGCACAAATTATGCAGGAAGATGATCGCATGAAAGTACTGTTCCATCAGCCTGTATATGCTATTGCTCCTGGGCAGGCTGCCGTATTCTACGAAGGCGAGGATGTAGTCGGCGGCGGCTGGATTCAGTCCAGCTTTAGGCAGGAAACCGCTGTTTGATTTTCTTCCGCAGCGGACGCACAAGTCCAAAAACGCAAAGAATTAAAAAAGCCCTTGCAACATCTGAATCGCTGCAAGGGCTTTTATATTTCCATCGTTCGTGAGGAATGTTAGGACTTATGCAAGGGTCAATATGTAGTTTTTTTCATAAGTTCTGCCATCTCTGACCAGCGCCATGATTCTTTGAATAATTTTATTTTTGACTGCATTAAGGGCAGACATTTTTTGTTTGCCCTGTGCTACTTTTCTCTGATAAAATATTTTCAGTTCACCCTCTCGTTGAATAGCAGTCATCGCGCAGAGGTGCAACAATGATTTAAGCGATTTATTGGCAAAGTGAGACAAGCGCGTTTTACCTCGCACACTACTACCCGAACTATGCTCAAAAGGTACTATGCCGCAATAGCAAGCCAGTTTTTTTGCTGAACTGAATTTGGTAAACCCCTGTGTGGCAACCAGTAAAGCAATAGATGTTATTTTGCCTACACCGGGAACAGAGCATACAATCCGATGTAAGGCGGAGAGTGAGTTATCATTAGCAATCAACTCGTCCATTTGCCTGTCTAATGCTTTGATTTGCTCATTAAGCGCTGCTATGACAGGCTGGTAGTGCTGCTCCTTCAACTGATAAAGGCTTGCCGCTTCACAGGTACGGGATTCTTGCAAATCAGTCTGCAAACGCACGCGGGTAGCAACTAACTGCGTGCGGCTGGCTTGCAGGGATTGTAATTTTTGCAGACTTTCAGGGGCAGGCTGATACAAAACGACTTTGTCCTGATACCGATAGGCATACTCGGCAATCCGGTGCGCATCAGCTTTGTCGTTTTTCCCCCGTTGTAAGCCTAAAGAACGTTTAATAACGGTTGCATTTTCTATCCAGATACAGGCTTGTTGCAGGCTAAGTGTGTGCAGTAACGTATGCATATACCTGCCTGTATTTTCAAGACAAATCAAGCACCGGCTGAAAGAAAAAGAATAGGCTTGCTGCCAATGCTGCAACAATTGTTCAATGCCTTCCCGCTCATTAGCAATCTTCTGATAGGCTAAAACCTGACCGGCATTACGTAAAGTCAAATCTAAACTTGCTTTACTCACATCAATTCCGATAAAAAAGCTGTAATTTTCCATTGTCTTTACTAGTTAAAACACAGGAAACATGGAATGATCCGCAGTGTTCAAGTCTTTAATAAGGAGCCTGAAAACCCAAAATGTTAGCTGAACCTTTCGGATCAAAAGCTCATAGGATTCATTCCCCACAAGGGGCTTATTCCCCAGACACGAACAGAAGTCGCCTATGAGCTTCCATATCCTGTTAGTTGGCAAAGAGCAAATAATCCTTGGAAAATCCAATACTGGTTAATCCAGATATCCACTCACTCTTACCCAACAAACACTTAGTATCTTAACACTTGCAAATCTAAAAGACACGA
>NZ_JBRCHD010000033.1:0-5636 GCF_053489755.1 Rhodoflexus sp. | reverse complement strand
TAGTCGTCTTAAAAGGCGCTAAACTTTTGGCTTTTTTTTCAAGTAATTATACACCGTTACGTGACTTATCTTGAATATCCTGCCTGTAGCACGATAGCTATTGCGTTCTTCATAGGTACGTGCCACAGCCTCTCTATCTATGGCTTTTTTCCGATAAAGCACCCGATAAACTTTACAATCTTTGCAATAATAAGTGGGGGTTGCCACTCTTATTTTTGCCATTCAAAACCAAATTACTACTTCCACATTTACTGCAAGTATGAGCGGTTGTTATCATCTTTTGTAACTATTTAGGATGGTAAAGATGTTTTTATTTTTTCTTTTGCAGAGATACATAGAATCAGTTAATTTTTAACACTACCTACTAATTAACACGAGTTATTTGAGAATAACTTGATAATCAGTTACTTAAGAATCAAGAGAGGAAAAAGTAAGGATTAGCAAAAATGGCTAACTATAGCACTTTTCAAAGACTTAATCGCATAATTCGCGTGAAAATAAAAATCCCACCGGGTTTTGCCCGGCGGGATGATATTTTTCCGGCAGATAGGTTTAGCGCTTATCGAATTTTTTGTTGTCAGATCGTCTGCTGCGATCGCCGCTGCCTCTGTTTTCGCGATCGCCATTGCTTACATAGCCTTCGGGCTTGGGCAATAACGACTTGCGCGATAGGCGATACTTACCTGTTTTCTTGTCAATTTCGGTGAGTTGTACCTGAATCTCTTCGCCGATTTCCAGTACGCCGTCCATTGATTCCAGACGCTCCCACTTGATCTCGGAAATGTGCAACAGTCCATCTCTGCCTTTCATAAATTCTACGAAAGCACCGAAGGGCTGGATAGAGCGCACAATGCCGTTGTAAACTTCACCTACTTCGGGCAGTGCCACAATTGCCTTTACATCGCTAAGTGCGGTATCCAAAGACTCTTTGTTGGCAGAAAATATCGTAACAATACCTTCATTACCTACCTCTTCGATGTTGATCGTTGCACCAGATTTGCGCTGCATTTCCTGAATGATTTTACCACCCGGTCCGATCACTGCACCGATCATATCGCCCGGTATGCGGATAGACACACAACGCGGCGCATGAGGCTTCAGATCTTCGCGAGGTTGGGAAATAGCTTTTGCCATTTCGTCTAAGATGTGCAAGCGACCTCTTTTTGCCTGCTCTAAGGCTTGTGCAAGCACTTCGTAAGATAAACCATCTACCTTAATGTCCATTTGGCAAGCGGTAATCCCTTTGCGGGTGCCTGCAACTTTAAAGTCCATGTCGCCCAAGTGATCTTCGTCGCCGAGGATGTCTGAGAGAATGGCATATTTACCTGTCTTGCTATCTGAAATCAGCCCCATTGCAATACCGGAAACAGGTGCTTTGAGTTTGATACCGGCATCCATGAGTGCGAGTGTACCTGCGCAAACAGTTGCCATAGACGAAGAGCCGTTTGATTCTAAAATATCGGATACAATACGGATCGTGTACGGATTTTCTTCTTCAGGAGGCATTACTTTTTTAATGGCGCGGCTTGCCAGATTGCCGTGTCCTATCTCGCGGCGGCCGGGGCCTCTGTTGGGCTTTACCTCACCGGTAGAGAAGGCAGGAAAGTTGTAGTGCAAGATGAATTTGCTCATACCGCCAACCATAGCGCCGTCTATGATTTGCTCGTCTAACTTAGTGCCTAGTGTGATGGTGGTCAGCGATTGAGTTTCGCCACGAGTGAACAGCGCCGAGCCATGCGGCGAGGGGAGGAAGTCCACCTCACAGGCAATCGGACGGATCTCATCTAATTTTCTGCCATCCAGGCGGACGTTGTACTCCAGTACCAGATTGCGGGCTGCCAGCCATTTGATGTTTTCTAAATAGCGCACTGCCATTTTTTTATCAACGGTAGAGTCTTCAGGCAAGCTATTGAGATATTCTTCTTTAATTGCTTTGAAGGCTGCGTTGCGTTCTTGCTTGGGGGCAGGTGTACGCGCTACGTTTAGGTAGGCTTCGTAATAACGCTCGAACAGTTCTTTTTCCAGTTCAGGATCGGTTTTCACGTGGCTGTAGCTGCGCTTTTGGGTTTTACCAACCATTTCAGTCAGTTCGCGCTGTGCCTGCACCTGAATTTTGATAGCTTCGTGTGCTACTTTCAGCGCGCCCAGCAGGTCTTCTTCCGAACACTCGTTTGCTTCTCCTTCTACCATCACGATATTGTCGAAAGAAGCTGCTACAATCAGATCCAGATCCGCATCTTTCAACAAGTCTGCCTTTGGATTGACGATGTATTCGCCCTGATATTTGATCACGCGAACTTCGGAAATAGGTCCGTTGAACGGAATATCGGAAACAGAAAGCGCTGCCGAAGCTGCCAACGCTGCATAGCTGTCAGGCATCACCTCCGGATCGCCTGAAACCAAAATCACATTGATCTGGGTTTCTGCCAGATAATCTTCAGGAAACATCGGGCGAATGGCTCTGTCCACCAATCGTGAGATAAGTACTTCATAATCAGACAATTTGCTTTCGCGACGCTGGAAACTGCCCGGAATTTTTCCCATAGCTGCAAACTTTTCCTGATAATCTACCGAAAGAGGAAAAAAATCTTGGTCTTCCTTAGCTTCCGGTACGGATACTACAGTTGCCAGCAACATCATGCTGCCTGCGCGTACTAACACTGCGCCATCTGCCTGACGTGCCAGTTTACCTGTTTCAATGGTGATTTGCCTGCCGTCAGGCATGACAATCGTTTTTGTAACTGCGTTGAATTGCATTGTTTGAATTAAGTAAATTTTTTACACGATACAGTCTGCTTGCTGATGTTCCGCGGGGAATCGTGGGTCGGTGGGAACAGAAGAAGGTCTCAGCTCATTGAAAGACCGTACTGCGCTTAACCGCTTGGTTACCTTGTCGGATTGGCCGCTTTGAAATCCGGGGCAACATCATCTACAGAAGGTTTTAGCAAGCTAATTTGCCAAATTCCTTAGAAACAAAATTAAATAAAAAGAAAGGGAACTTGTAAGCAAGCTCCCTTTTTTGTTGGTTATTTTCTGATACCCAACTCTGCAATAATTGCACGGTAGCGCATAATGTCAGTGCGCTGTAGATAGTTCAGTAGGCTACGACGCTTACCTACAAGTTTAAGCAGCCCCAGACGGCTTGCGTTGTCTTTCTTGTGTACTTTCAGGTGCTCGGTCAAGTGATTGATGCGATGTGTGAACAAGGCAATTTGAGATTCAGGAGAACCTGTGTCTTTTGCAGACTTTGCAAAGCCGTGTTTTGCGAAAATTTCTTCTTTTAATTCTTTGTCCAGATACATGAGTTTGGATTTTTTTACGATCGGCAACCAGCTTTTACCTTTCGTTGAAAGCCTGTTGCCAATCAATGTTGAAAATAGGCTGCAAATATAGACAAAAGCCTGTAAAAAGACAATCGGGGCGGAAATTCCTGTGTGGATGCCACCTATTTTGTACCTTGCGCCTATGTGTGGAATTACTGGAATTTAT
Organism: Rhodoflexus sp.; assembly: GCF_053489755.1. Taxonomy (NCBI): domain Bacteria; kingdom Pseudomonadati; phylum Bacteroidota; class Cytophagia; order Cytophagales; family Thermoflexibacteraceae; genus Rhodoflexus; species Rhodoflexus sp. The sequence continues at coordinate 2,147 of NZ_JBRCHD010000033.1, read as the reverse complement.
GCGTTTAACGAAGTCGGGCGATTCAGCATGATTAACTTGCTGGCTGCCAATAATGCGCAGACGCATCGCGGCCCAGATGCGGGGCTGCTTTTTGACCACAACCGCTGTGGGCTGGGGCACAGGCGACTGGCGGTCATAGACCTCAGCAGCAATGCCAATCAGCCCATGACTGATGCCACAGGGCGTTACACCATCGTTTTCAATGGCGAAATTTACAACTTTCGCCAACTGCGTGCCGAACTGGAAGGGCGCGGCGTTGCGTTCAACACCCAATCCGATACAGAGGTGCTGCTGCAATGGCTCATCGCACACGGGGCAGAAGGGCTGCAAGGCCTGCACGGTTTTTTTGCCTTTGCACTCTACGATGCGGAAGAAGAAAGCCTCTTGCTCGCCCGCGACCGCATGGGCATCAAGCCGCTGGTTTGGTATCAAGACGAGGACAAACTGCTGTTCGCTTCGGAAATCAACGCGCTGCTGGAGTTCTGCATTCCGCGACGGATAGACAGGGCTTCCATTGCGCAATATTTCCAACTGCACTACATTCCAGCGCCTTATACCGCGCTGCAAAATGTCTATAAACTACTGCCCGGACACTACATGCGCCTGAAAGGACGCAATCGGGAAATCTGCCAATGGTATGCGCTGCCCGAACGGCGCGGCGCTTACACAGGTACTTACGAAGCCGCCTGCAAGGAGCTTTTCCAACTAATGGAGCAGTCTGTTGCCGAGCGCATGGTGGCAGATGTGCCGCTGGGTACTTTCCTGAGCGGAGGCATTGATTCTTCGGTAGTTACGGGGCTGGCAAAGCAACTCAAAAGCGATTTGCAGACTTTCTCTATCGGTTATGCCGATGAGCCTTTTTTTGATGAAACGCATTACGCCGAAACCGTAGCAAAACATTTCGGCACGCAACACCATACTTTCAAGTTGCGCAATGATGATTTATTTGGCGCGGTTGAAAATATTTTACCGCTCATGGGCGAACCTTTCGCCGATTCTTCGGCGATTCCCTATTACATTTTGAGCCAAAAAACGCGCAAACAGGTAACGGTTGCGCTTTCGGGAGATGGGGCGGATGAACTTTTTGCGGGCTACCAGAAATACCGCGCCGAGTGGCTGATCCGCAACAATAGTTGGCAGCCGCAATTAGCTAAGTTGCTGTCGCCGCTGCTGCAAAATTTGCCGCAATCGCGCAACAGTGCGTGGGCAAACCGCTTCCGTCGCCTGCAACGGCTGGCAGATGCCGCCCGCCTCAGTCCACAGGAGCGCTATTGGTTTCTGACGACTTTCATGCCTGAGCAAACAATATTAAACATGTTGCAAATTATTGATAGCGAAGAAGTTACAGCCGAAATTGCACGCCGCAAGGCAGAGTTGCAGCAGCCCGTCAAAGGCAGCGACCTGAGCGAAATATTGTTTGCCGATACGCAGTTGGTGCTGCCCAACGACATGCTCCACAAAGCAGACAGCATGAGCATGGCACACGCGCTGGAAGTCCGCGTACCGTTCATGGATCATCGGGTGGCGGAGTTTGCGTTCAGCCTCCCTGCGGAATATAAAATCAACGCTCAACTCAACAAACGCATTATGCAGGATGCCTTCCGCTCGTTTTTGCCTGCCGCACTCTACAACCGTCCGAAAAAAGGCTTTGAAGTGCCGCTGCTGACAGGTTTTCGCACCGAATGGCGCAATCTGCTGGAAAACAAGCTATTAGCCGATGATTTCATCCGCGAACAGGGCGTTTTCAACCCTGACTACATCCGCAACCTGAAAAAATCACTCTTTGAAGGCAATTCCATTGAGCAAAATCACGTGTGGGCAGTGATGGTATTCCAAAGTTGGTGGCAGCGACTGGGGATGAGCCTTGCCACGCCTGATGAGGAGAGTTAACTTCCGATCGCACACGCGGATTTAGGCAGATCAGGTCGCCGTTGCGGGAGTCTGACTCTGCGGGTCTGACTAGAAGCTATCTCAAAACTCAATTTGGCGTATTAATGTTAGAGGAAGAGAACTTGATATGATTATCTATGGATCTAACAGATATGCAGTGGGAGGGCGTATCGGTTGTCTTTTAGCAACCTTATGCGGGAACTGGTCGTCCGCGTAGACGATGCGTAACCAGATACGAATATCATTTAGACAATTTT
>NZ_JBRCHD010000032.1:0-42721 GCF_053489755.1 Rhodoflexus sp. | reverse complement strand
TCAGGTTTTAGAGTTCGTGTAGAAAATGCCTTAGCCGGCTGTAAGCACTTTTTTATCAATCAAATCAGGAGCCGCTTTCAGCAAAGAGAGCAAATACTTGAGAATTTTCAACTAAGTGCAGGCTTACATAATTACAAATTGAAATACTCAAGTAATTGATTACCAGTATGTTAAATTCCAAAAACTCTATTATAAAAAAACAAAAAACTAATGACAACATTGCATTTGTGGCAAGGCGGGCAGACGTGCTAAATTAAACATTTGTGCTTTCTATTGGCTTTTGTGCGTGTGGAAGCGGTAGTGCTACTAAGCCCGCCTTTTCCGCAGTTAGCATCACCCGCATCATAGCCAATATCCCCCCCTACTCTTGTAAGGTTTTAACCGCAAAATGAACTAATTTCACGCTGATCAAAACCATTTTGCGTAAAAAATGAACACCATGCTCAAATTCAGCCGTCTGCTGACCATCCTTTCGCTGGCAGGGCTTATTTTCCTGAATGCCTGTACTAACAAAACCGAAGAAATTGTCCCGCAGTTTCTGGTTGAATCCACTACTATTGCCAATGTTAGCAAGGCAGATATTGCCTCACGCTTGCCCGGCATACCGCTGGTGGCCAACTTGACCGTTTTTGATGTCCGTGTCGTGCGCATCGTGTATCGCACCAGAACCCCTGAGGGACAAGAGGTGCAGGCATCAGGTGCGCTGATTTTCCCGACCAACCCAAACCGTCCGCTGGCGCTGTTGAGCCATCACCACGGTACGATTACGAATGATAATCAGGCACCTTCCAACTATACCAACCAGAGCGAGGCATGGTCTATTGGGACTATTCTTGCTTCAGCGGGCTATGTCGTTTCCGCACCTGATTATTTGGGCTACGGCGTTTCCCGCAATATTCCGCACCCCTACGAACACGCCAAAAACACGGCGCAGGTATCGCTGGACATGCTCCGCGCCGTTAAAGAATACTGCCGCACCAACAATGTGCAGCTCAACGACAAACTGTTCCTAACGGGCTACTCACAGGGCGGCGGCGCAACAATGGCGCTGCACAAAAAAATTGAGGAAGAAGCTGCCAACGAGTTCCGCGTTACAGGAAGCGCTCCCGGTGCAGGCGCCTACAACAAAACAGGTTTTGCTGATTTTCTGGTCAATGCAAACCAGCCGCAGCCTGCTATCAATCTTTATTTGTGGGTATTGGATACCTACAACCGCATTTATCGCATCAACCGCCCGTGGACGGCAATGCTGACGCAGCCCTCAGCAGGCGCAGTGCAGGCAAACGGCGTGTTTGCGCCGGTCAATCCTAATCCGCAGCAGTTGTTTACCACAGAATTTGCTACAGGTATCCGCAACCGCAGCGATGCAGCTTTTATCAGTGCCCTACGCGACAACGACGTACACGACTGGCGACCACAAGCTCCCGTGCGTCTCTATCACGGCACAGCAGATACGACAGTGCCACTGTTCCACTCACGCGATGCCCTCAATGCGATGCGTCAGCGCGGTGCAAGCGATGTGCAATTAGTTGAAATCCAAGGCGGCGACCACCTGAGCGCTATTCAGCAGTACATTTTCGGTATGTACTTCTTCTTTGCAGGTTTGCAGTAGGAAACATTGTTTTGAGATAAGCCGAGGATGAAAAAAAACGCTTTAATATCACGGGTACCTGTCTCTCAGAAGATCACTATATGATGGATGATAGTCGCCGTTTCCGAAGTATCATGGCAATGGTGGAATACGGCAACTACTTTGTCATCAACCGCCCGCGACAGTATGGGAAAACAACCATGCTTTTTGCCTTGATGAAACATCTTTGGCAGACTGCTGACTAACTACCCATCAAAATGGATTTTCAGGGCTTGCCTCAGCGAGCAAATGAATCGGAAGACTTTTTTAGTGAGTTATTCTGGCATAACCTTGTCGGCGCAATTCGTCTGGTAGATGAATCATTCGCCGACAAGTTATCCGCGTTTGCACCTTTGACAAGTTTCTCCAAGCTATCCGAACGCATTACTGAATTGTGCAAAAGCACCCCAAAAAAGCTGGTTTTACTGATTGACGAAGTGGATGCCGGTAGCAACTATGATGTTTTTCTGCAATTTCTGGCTACGCTGCGCAACAAGTATCTTCAAAGACACTTCTTGCCTACTTTCCACAGCGTGGTTTTGGCAGGCGTACACGACATTAAATCGCTGAAATTCAAGCTGCGCAATCCTAACGATGCGCAAACCAATAGCCCCTGAAATATCGCTACGGATTTTAAAGTAGTGATGGAATTTTATCCCGATGAAATCGCCTACATGCTGCGCCAATACAGCGAGGCGGAAGGGGTAAAAATCAATTTTGAAGAGTTTAGTTACTAGGCGGGAACCCCAAGCCTATCCTATATTGTTACAGTCCTTGAGCATATGCTCTCAATGTTCACGCAAAGCACTGATTGACAACGGTGTGAATCTACTAACATCTGACTTTCCTCAAGACTTGACTAATGCCAACACGCAGGAGGAATCAACAGTTGTTTTACAGTTATTCCAAGAACAAATTAAACAAATTACTTAACTTGCTTGTTTGTAACTTTCAAAGAAATCTGAACATAATTTTTTGCAGGTATGGGGATCATTACCGAACAATCAATTTTAAGAGTTGCCATTTTGGATTTGTACGACAATTTTCCCAATCAGGGGATGCGTTGTATCAAGCAGATTATTCACGAACAGAGCGGCATAAACGATGGAGTACAGTTAGCTTTTGATGTTTTTGAGTGTCGCTATCGCAATGAGTTCCCCAATCCGGAGCAGTATGACTTATACATTTCTACAGGTGGGCCAGGCAGCCCCTACGACGGCGAGGGCAAGCAGTGGGAAAAAAACTATTTTGGACTCATCGAAAAACTCTGGAGTCATAACCAGAATTATTCAGAAAATAAAAAGCACGTTCTTTTCATCTGCCACTCGTTCCAAATGGTAGTGCGCTTGTTCGATTTGGGGCATGTAACTCAACGTCGTTCCACTTCGTTTGGCGTATTTCCCGTACATAAGACCGTAGAGGGCATGAATGACAGCATTTTGGGACTACTGCCCGATCCGTTTTATGCCGTGGACTCGCGCGACTGGCAGGTCGTACAGCCCAATTTCAACCGCATGCGCGAAATAGGTGCGCAAATTCTGTCATTAGAAAAAATGCGTCCACACGTAGATCTGGAACGTGCAGTGATGGCAATGAGAATCTCTAATGAGTTCTTCGGCACACAGTTCCACCCTGAAGCCGATCCGATTGGTATGAGCATTTACTTCCAGCAAGAAGAAAAACGCGATCAGGTGATCAAGAATCACGGGCTGCAAAAGTATGAGGACATGATTGCACACCTCAACGATCCCGATAAAATTATGCTGACTTACAGCACTCTGATCCCAGCTTTCCTAAATCAGGCAATCAACAGCATGAAAGAAGCGTTTATCAATTCCTAATCAATCCCGACAACAATAAAAAACCCAACGAACTATCGGATTTGTTGGGTTTTTATATTTATCCGATGCCTAAGTTTACAGATTGCTCAGATCAAATCCTTCCAAAAACTTGGTAGTAAAGTTCCCTGCACGGAACTGCGGATCATCCATCAGTTTGATATGAAACGGGATTGTTGTTTGCACTCCTTCAATAACAAACTCTTGCAGGGCGCGCTTCATGCGCACAATTACCTCCTCGCGGGTTTGCCCCGATACAATGAGTTTGGCAATCATCGAATCGTAGTTAGGGGGAATCACGTAGCCTGCGTAAACGTGGGTATCTACGCGTACACCGCGCCCGCCGGGGAGGTGCAGGTTAGTGATTTTGCCGGGTGAAGGGCGGAAGTCGCGTGAAGGATCTTCCGCATTGATGCGGCACTCCATCGCGTGTAGTTGCGGATAATAATTTCTGCCGGAAATACGTTCACCCATTGCAACTTTGATCTGTTCTTTAATTAGGTCGAAGTCGGTTACTTCTTCTGTAATCGGGTGCTCGACCTGAATGCGGGTGTTCATTTCCATAAAATAAAAGTTGCCGTATTTGTCCACAAGGAACTCAATTGTTCCGGCGCCTTCGTAGTTGATGTATGCTGCCCCGCGAATAGCAGCCTGCCCCATACGGTCGCGCAGTTCTTGCGTGATGAACGGCGAAGGTGTTTCTTCAACGAGCTTTTGGTGGCGGCGCTGGATCGAACAATCGCGTTCAGAAAGGTGGCAAACGCGGCCTGTCTGGTCTCCTATGACCTGAATCTCGATATGTCGAGGCTCTTCTACGAATTTTTCAAGGTACAGTCCATCGTTGCCAAAGGAAGCACCTGCTTCCATTTTAGCATCGTGCCATGCTTTTTCGAAGCCCGATTCGTCGTAGATAATGCGCATACCTTTGCCTCCGCCACCCGCCGTTGCCTTGATAATCACAGGGTAGCCGAATTCGGCGGCAAGGCGCATTCCTTCCTCCATGCTTTCCAGCAGACCTTCAGAGCCGGGGATTACAGGCACGCCGGCAGCTTTCATAGTAGCCTTAGCAGTTGCTTTATCGCCCATTGCCTGAATCATCTCGGGAGTTGGCCCGATAAATTTGATGTTGGTTTCCGCACAAATTGCTGAAAATTCGGCATTTTCAGAAAGGAAGCCATATCCGGGATGGATGGCATCGGCGTTTGTAATTTCGGCCGCTGCAATAATGCGCGGGATATTAAGGTAAGACTCTCTGCTGGGGGGCGGCCCGATGCAAACAGCCTCATCGGCAAACTTTACGTGCAGGCTTTCGCGATCGGCAGTAGAGTACACTGCTACGGTTTTGATGCCCATTTCGCGGCATGTGCGGATCACACGCAGTGCGATCTCACCGCGATTTGCAATTAGTATTTTCTTGAACATGAAAGTGCAGGTTTATTTCAGAGCGCCTGTGTTGTTTATCCTACCGCTTAAAATGGCTCGATCAGAAATAGCTCCTGATCGTATTCTACCGGATTGGCATTATCAACCAATACCTTCACTACGCGGCCTTCTACTTCCGACTCGATCTCATTGAACAGTTTCATCGCCTCGATAATGCAGACGACCTGCCCTTTGCGTACCTCGTCACCTACGTTGACATAGGGCGGATTGTCGGGCTTGGAAGAGCGATAGAAAGTACCAATCATTGGCGACTTAATAGCGATCAGTTTTTTGGAAGACTCAGCCGCAGGCTGTGCAGCCACCTCAGCAGGTTTACTTTCTGCAAGCACGGTTTGCGCTTGAGTAAGCGCAGGCGCTGCGATCATTGCTGGCGGGGTTACAACAGGGGCTGCTACGGTAAGTCCCTTCACTTCGGAGTGACGCTTGACCTGTAATTTAAAATCGCCAGTCTCGATATTGACCTCATCTAAACCTGAGCCGGCAATAAAACTGATGAGTTCCTGAATTTCTTTTGCGTCCATAAGATAAAAGATAACATCACCCTAATTTTGGGGGGACTAAATTATGCGTTTAAACTGGAAAGTGAAAGGTTTTTCACTTTTACCTTACCTGCGCCTTGTACTTATATGCCCCACTTCAAATAAACTGCGCCCCAAGTGAACCCTCCACCAAAGGCTGCAAAAATCAGATTATCGCCTTTTTTGAGTTGCTGGCGATAGTCCCACAGACAAAGTGGCAACGTGCCATTGGTTGTGTTGCCGTAGCGATCAATATTTAGCATTACTTTTTCAGGCGGCAGACCTGCGCGTTCGGCAGTTGCATCAATAATGCGCTTGTTTGCCTGATGCGGAACAAGATAGGCAATGTCTTGGCTGTTGAGATTATTTTTCTGCATCAGAATTTCAACAGCTTCTGCCATTTTGGTTACGGCAAATTTGAATACCGTTGCCCCTTGCTGATATACGAAGTGTTCTTTATTAGCTACGGTTTCAGCCGAAGCAGGACGGCGACTGCCCCCTGCCTTCATGTGCAGGAACTCGGCACCGTTGCCATCGGATCGCAGGTAGGCATCTATAAATCCATTGCCTGAAGTATCCGGCTCTAAGAATACTGCCCCTGCCCCATCGCCAAAAATAATACAAGTCGTGCGATCTTCGTAGTTAATGATAGACGACATTGCATCTACACCGACCAAGAGGACTTTTTTATACCTGCCCGATTCGATCATTTGTGCCCCTACGGTCAATCCGTAGAGAAACCCGGAGCAGGCTGCTTGTAGATCGAAACCAAAGGAATTGGCAGCTCCAATTGCTGCACCAATCAGGTTGGCAGTTGCAGGAAATATGTAGTCGGGGGTAGTTGTGCAACAGACAATCGCATCAATTTCCAGAGGATCGGTGGGGCGCATTTCCATCAGGCGTTCTATGGCTTTTATGGCCATGAATGAAGAGCCTTTGCCTTTTTCCAAGATGTGTCTTTCACGAATACCAGTGCGGCTTACGATCCATTCGTCGTTGGTTTCTACCATCAACTCTAGATCTTTATTTGTCAGAACGCCATCGGGTACGTAGCCGCCTACGCCGGTAATACTTGCGCGAATCGCTGCCATACGGTTTGGTTGATAAAAAATGTTTTGCAATATAAAAAGGAGAAGCGCAATCACTTCTCCTTCAGGTGTAAATTTTTCAGGCAATTATCTTCATTAGAAAAACTACTGCTCGTTTTCGGCAGCCTCTGCGGCTTCTTTAACTGCAACCAGTTTGCCGTTGTAATACATATTGCCTTCAAAGAAATACGCGCGATGTGGCAGGTGCTCAACACCTGTCGTCTGGCAAACTGTTGTTTGCTTCGGTGTCAATTTGTCGTGTGTTCTTCTTTTATCGCGACGGGTTTTGGATATTTTTCGCTTGGGATGTGCCATGACTACTAATGATTAAATCGTTCAAAAATTTATTCCAAATTCTTAAATTTGTCTCTAAGAGCTTTCCAGCGCTCGTCTAAAGGTTGGTTTGCTTCCTCCTCGTCGCTGTCCTCGTCCGTCCGAGAAGAGTAAATAAGCAATGCTTCATCATCATCTGTCCCATTGGCGCTGTCAGTACGCAGACTGGGATGTAGTTTCCTCATCGGTACGGAAAGTGCGATAAAGTCATAGATATGATGCGCAATATTGATGGTTGGTGTTCCATGAGAAATGACCATCACATCGTCGGCGAGTTCTTTGTCTTCTTCACCAAACTTGTAGAATACGCGCTCGTGAACCTCTATCGGCTCGGTGAAAAGTTCAAGCGTGCGATCGCAAGTAAGCTCCAGCGTTCCTGTAATGGTAAAATTAAGCGTTAATACACCCGAAGATTTTTCCAAATCTAACACCACCATGCAGCCGCCCTGACTCAATATTCCGCCTTCGAATAATTGAAAAAACGCTTCGTCTATTTTGTATTCATAGCGATGCGTTTTTTCCTTGAGCGCAAGAATATCTATGTCATATAACTTAAGCGGTTTCAATAGCCGATTGCTTTTGGGTGCGCAAAGTTAAAGGGATCGCTTTTTATTTGCAAGCAATCCAATCAAACTTTGCTCGCAGTTGGGGTTTATTCAAAAATCAATTTATCCAGTACTTCGCTGTATTCGACCATGCGCTCGATTACTACTTTATTGAAATCATCCTGATAATCATCGAAGTTAAATACCTGTAGCAAGCCGAAAATACCGATCAATGCGTCTTTCACTTCAGCGGGCAACTGCGATAAATATCCTTTGATACTTTCTTTTTTATGATCTTCCAACATCATTAATTTTTGAAGTTTCTGGGTATAATTTTCCAGATCTTTACGGGCTTTTTGTGCGGAGGTAATATCAAAACCTATGCAACGGATACCGATAGGTTTATCTTCCAGATCTTTTGCCATCGAAAACTCCCATGCTGTCCAGAAAAAATCGCCGTTTTTATTTGGCTTACGCACATCAATCGGGATGACCTTATCAGGGTTCATTATAATTTCATAGGCAACCTGATTGCAACGCTCTACATCTTCGGGATGCACCGAATTGGCAAAGTCACTGCCAAGCAGGTCTTTTTCTACAAATCCGAACTTGCGCATGAAATAATCATTTACATAAACATATCTGCCTTCCAGATCGGTAATGATGTGGTAGAAGGTAGATGAATTACTAAGAAACTCCATCGGGTGAAGATTTAGAAAAGAAAGTAATGTAAGCCGATTGACATCAAATTTACCAAAGGATTAGATTACTGTAAAATTACAAACTATTTAGCGCATCCGTTGGTAAGAAGACAATATTTTTACTGGCGGGCAAATAAAAAGCTACTACAAAATGAGTAGTAGCTTTCGTACACCGTACGGGAATCGAACCCGTGTTTTATCCGTGAAAGGGATACGTCCTAACCCCTAGACGAACGGTGCGTTCCTTAATTGTGGCACAAAGGTAGGGCAGTGATCTTTATCTTGCAATACTTCGCCACAATTTTTTCGGATTCTTTTAGTACACTATCTTATGACGCTTAGATATGCCGCCTGAAGTACGTACTTCTACGACATAAACTCCTTTGGCTGCTCGTGGAAGCGCAAGACGTTGTATGTGGTTGCCGATAGGAATTTCCAGCGACTGATGGCTGACCACAGCCCCTGTCAGCGAATAAATAGTAACGAAAGCGTTGTCTGGTTTATCAAAATTTGTCCGAATAGCAATTTCGGCGCTGCTGCCATCGTGATAAATTTCTGTCAGACGGGTGTCTGTTGCATTGACAGTAATGGCAATCATTTTGGAGTAGCTGGCCGTACCGTCGTAATCGACTTGTCGCAGGCGGTAGTAAAATGTTTGTGGTACTTCCAACACGTCTTCATAGCCATACCGTTGTAAGCGGTTGCTATTACCTGCTCCGGCTATGAAGGCAATTTCTCTGAAAACAACGCCGTCGGGGCTGCGTTCTAATCCGAAGCCTTTGTTATCTCTCTCTGACGCGGTTGTCCAACTGATGAGATTAACCCTGCCTTTATTAACGCCCCTGAAGTCTGCCAACTCTACGGGCATCAACTCGCTACAGAGTATACTGGCCGTGCTGCTTTGTGCGCTGCCGCAGGCATTGGTCGAAACAGTGAAATTGTAGCCCATATCGTTAAGCGTTCCAGAGGTAACGACTTTGTAGCGCAATGTAACCTGTCGCTTGGCTGGTGTGCCACCCAGAAGGATATTTCCTACTACCTGAGGGCCGTTAGGAGCATTTGCCGCCGCATTAGCGACAACCGGAGTATCAGTTATCGGATTGGCAAAACTGTAGTTTGGCAAAGTAGGCGTAATTGTAAAAGACAGCGCAGGTAACGAGAATTTAGCATCACTGTAAACTATATTTACATCCATGAACTCCCCATTGGTAAACACGCAAGGGTCTGCACCAGGAAAGAGTCCTGATATATCAAACAACGAATTGTCGTTAAAAAATGGAATGGTTATCTTATCTTCGGCTACATACCACCAAGTATTAATGGTTTCAGAGTTGCCGTTGGCGCCTCTGCCTGTAAATCGGTGGCAGCCGATAGTACCCGCCGGAATAGGCGCAGGATAAGCAGGTGGAACGGGCGAAGACGTACAGCCTGCCAGATTGATATGCCCGTCTAAGGCTGTTCCCGTTGGCATATTGAGCGTGCCGTTGGTATCGTCCCAATACAAACGCGGAGGCGCTACAGGATTGCCACAGGCATTTGTCAGCGGGCGTACCAATCGCACCACAAAGCCATTGGGATGATCTTCAATATCGTAGATCGGTAAATTAGTTCTGCCTGCCTGAAAATTGACGATGATAGAAATATCGCCATCGGGTACCTGTACGCCTAAGCCGTCTAAACCATCCCACGCAACACACTTGGTTTCAGGTGCCCCGGGCGCATTGAACTGTGTAGTCAGGCGTACATCTCTTGTACCGGGTGTGAATACACCATCGGGAATACTCGGGTGCAGGTCTATGATAACCTCTACCTCGCCATTAGCCTGCGCCACTACGTTGATGCAATAAGGCGAGTTCTGATCGCACTGCACTACCGAAGCAGTAAATAAGCAACCGATTGTACCGTTAGGAAACTCGTTTACGTCTGGATCTTGCAGAAAAATGCGATACAACGGCGAATGAAGCGCCACAGGAGCGTTCAGCCCCCAACGCGAACGCCTATTGACAATAAAATTATTGGCAGGAGCAGCGGGCAGGGTAGCAATACCATCGCGGTTGCAGCTCACCACAAAACCAAAAGGACGCATCCCATTGAAGTTGATCTCTGTTACTACGCCGTCATCGGAGTAGGGATAGGCGCGTCCATTGTAAGGTACGTTGCCATCGCCTGTGTTCCAACACCAAGCCCGCGACCAGAGACGACCGGGGATAGCAGTAGCAGTTACCCCGCCTGCTACAGAGGTAACTACACCTGTATTCACATCCCCGCCTGTTTGCGTAACAGTAAAACCTCCTACCCCAGTAGCAACCGTCAGATCAAATAACTGTAATAAGGCTTTACGAGCGCCTGCAGGGGCAACAACTGTATTGGTAGCTATGTCATATGTTTCGAACTCAATGCGAAAATCGCCTGTCATATTAGGAGTAAACATCAGCGCATGATAACCTCCCGCACCTACTAACTGCGCTGGCCCGGCCACGCAGCGGTTGTAAGCAGCCAGATTCTCTTCACCAATGAAGCCTACACCACTTACAGGAACAGCCTGCTCTGGCAAGACAACCGCTCCTGTAGGATCTAAAATCCGAAAACGCAACTCGCGCGCAGGTGCATTGGCTGCAGCAGGCAAAGGCAGTGCCTCGTTGGGCGGGCTTATATTAGCATTATTACCCATATTGGTAGTTTTATAGCGACCAAAGCCTATATACACACGCTCATTTGTATTCCTGATGCGGAAATAGATGCGCCGCTCGTCTGTAGCACCGTAAGCAGCAAAATTATTTGTTGTATTGGGATCTAACAGGTGCAGAAAACCTCCATCGGCATATGTTGGTCGCATCTGGGGTGTCCCCTCAGCAAACGCAAGCAGGCGACAAAATCCAAGTAACAGTAAAAGCAGTAGAGAGTTTTTCATACAACCTTAGAATAGTTATATATTTTATTGATTAACGACAAAAATACCGAGCGCGTATAGTCTTTTAAGAGCGGGTTTGTTGCTGAGCTTGTATGTTTTCATGCCCAACAGTCGTTTTTTACAAAGAAACATTCAGCATCAGGCAAATATTTAGTAGTAAATCACTCACAGAATGCTTGTTCAAGGCGGTTTTGAACACTATGTCGGATAGTCTTTCACGTGTACCTTTATATTACTATATACATTTTTAGAGGATCAGAAGAATTTAGAGGACAAATCTGATAGGTTTTTCCTTAAATTCGCAGGCACAAGCATTATGAGAACAGTTTCGGAAACCACGTTATCCCAATACGAGTTGGTCGTCGGATTGGAAGTGCATGCGCAGTTGAGCGCAGCAAGTAAGATTTTTGCAGCAGATGCCAATCGCTTTGGAGATGCGCCCAACACGAATGTAAGCGCAATCACGCTCGGACATCCGGGTACGCTGCCCATGCTGAACCAAGCCGTAGTCGAAATGGCAATCAAAATGGGATTAGCCTGCCATTGTGAAATTTCTCGGTACAACATCTTCGATCGCAAAAACTATTTCTACCCCGATTTGCCCAAAGGCTTTCAAATTACACAAGACAAAACTCCCATTTGCAAAGGTGGCTACTTAGACGTAAAAGCCCGCCAAGGCAACAGCAAAGAATATTGGGTAAAGCGTATTCGCCTCAATCGCATCCACTTAGAGGAAGATGCGGGCAAATCAATCCATCCTGCCGATGCTGCCTATTCGCTAATTGATCTGAACCGCGCAGGTACGCCTCTGATCGAAATTGTAACCGAACCAGATATTCGCCGCGCAGAAGAAGCTGTCGCCTACCTGAATCTAGTGCGCCGCTTGATGCGCTATCTTGGCATTTGCGACGGCAACATGGAGGAAGGCTCAATGCGCTGCGATGCCAACGTCTCTGTCCGTAAAAAAGGCAATCCCCAACTGGGGCAAAAAGTGGAAATAAAGAACATGAACTCGATGCGCAACGTACAACGCGCCATCGAGCATGAATTTGTCCGTCAGGTAACTTTATTAGAAAATGGCGAAAAAGTTACCTCAGAAACGCGCCTGTTCGATGTTAATAGTGGTCGTACTTTTGCTATGCGCAACAAAGAAGAACTCAATGACTACCGCTACTTTCCCGAGCCGGACTTAGCGCCATTTGTGATAACCGAAGAACAACTCGCCCGCATTCGTGCACAGATGCCTGAACTGCCCGAGCAATTGATCGAAAAATTCCGCAAAGTGTACCAACTGCCCGAATACGACGCAACTGTACTGACAGAAGAGCGTGAACTGGCACAGTTTTTTGAGGAAGTTTGCCACCTTACTAAGCACTACAAAGCTGTCTCTAACTGGCTGATGGGGCCTGTCAAGTCTTATCAGAATGATAACGGAAGTAACATAATACCGCTGACAGCCAAACAGCTGGCAGATATAACAGAACTGGTTGAGCGAGGTTCGGTCAGCTTTTCGGTCGCTTCCAAAGAATTGTTTACCGCGCTGACCGGGCAGCCCGAAGCACAAGCTGAGGAAACTGCCCGTCGCCTGAATCTGATACACGACAGCCGTACAGATACGCTACTACCGCTTATTGAAGATGTAGTAGCAAGGTTTCCCAACGAGGTTGCCGCCTATAAAAAAGGCAAGAAAAACCTGATCGGCATGTTCATGGGAGAGGTAATGAAGGCTTCCGCGGTTAAAATTGATCCCAAAAAGGCAAGTGAAATTTTGCGCCACGTATTAGAATCTTGAAACGCTGATTATTCCTTTCATTTGTAAAGTCCATGTCTTTTTTGCTTACTTTGCATAAAGTTACAATTCGCCTATGACGAAACTTTACCCGATTGGCGCAATAATCAGGGGATAATGCTTAAAAATAGTTCTTTTGCAGGTATATATTACTTGTTATTGCTCTGTGCAACAATTTGGATATCAGAAGTACATGCACAGGGAAATCCAGAACGCAACCCAACTAACCGACCAGCTCAAACAAGACCTGCTAATCCGGCTGCTGACATGGCAATAGCGCCGGATACTACTGACTTTGACGAGCCGGATACTACGCGCTTGGGCAGCGGTATTGACAGAAGAGCAGCTACACAACCTTTTTCGCTCCGCGATCGGGAAATAGAGCGCTACTCAGGCTTTTTTACGCCCTATCGCCAGCGCACTTCGCCCCTCTTAGGCCCTTCTATCAGTCCTAAGATAGAATTGGACTCAAGCGGGCAGTTTTACAATCTTCGACAGCAACTCGGCAACTTCAACTATCGAATACCAGCCAGAACACCTTTCAGCGAACTTGAACGGGCGCGGGCTGCCGAACTTTCGCGCAATTATTACCGAACGCTCTCTCGCGCTGCCGATGGATCAGATCCTGTTAAATCGGGGCGCTTGGTTCCTTTGATTAAACTCCCCCCGCTGGCCGATCGCCTTTTTGGGGGCAGCAACATAGATATCCAGCCGAATGGCACAATTTTACTCGATTTGGGCGGCAAATGGCAACGAATAGAAAACCCTCAGATTCTATTACGACAACAACGCAACGGAGGTTTATTTTTTGACCAACAAATTCAACTCAACTTGGTCGGAAAAATTGGAACTAAGCTCAACCTGAACTTCAACTGGGACACGAAAAGCTCTTTTCAATTTGAGAATACCTTCCTGACAGGTTACACGGCACAGGAAGAAGACATCATCCAAGAGGTAAACGTAGGCAACGTCAGTATGCCAGTTAGCAATGGTCTGATTACAGGTGCTCAGAACCTCTTCGGCGTCAAAACCCGCCTGCGTTTCGGTAAATTATGGATCAATGCCATCGCCTCACAATCGCGCGGGACAGTAGAAACAATGCGTATTCGCGGCGGAGCGCAGGTTCGCCCCTTTGAAATCCGCGCCGATAGCTACGACGAAAACCGACATTTTTTTCTGGGACAATTTTTCCGCCATAACTACGAGCCTTCCCTGCGAACTATTCCCGTTATTACATCGGGGGTAGTAGTAACTCGCGTAGAAATCTATGTAACCAACCGCAACAACAACACACAAACGCTGCGCAACGTGGTTGCAATGCTGGACTTAGGCGAGGGTGAACCCTTCCGACCCGACAATCCTAATATTGCTCCTGCAACAGGGCGCGGGCCTTCTGACAACAATGCTAATCGCCTGTTTGCCAATTTGGAGGCCAACCCTGCTGTGCGCGACCCGGATCGGCTTCGCGATGTAATGGAGCGCCAATACGGACTCGTCAGAGGTACAGACTACGAATTGCTGCGCGGTGCGCGTCGCCTGCAACCCAACGAGTACGTGCTCCACCCTAACTTAGGCTACATATCCTTGGTTACTCCGCTGCGCAACGATGAAGTCTTGGCAGTGTCGTTTGAATATACATTCAACGGGCAGGTTTATCGCGTAGGCGAACTGACGGAAAACTACCAAGATCGCCCTAACAACGACATCATCCTGATGAAGATGCTGCGCCCTTCCACCATTCGGAAAGACATTCCTTCGTGGGATCTGATGATGAAAAATATTTATTCCCTGCAAACCCAACAACTGGAGCGCAACAATTTCCAGTTGCGCATTGTCTATCGCGACGACGCTACGGGGATTGACAACCCGAGCCTGTTGGAAGGTGCTAATCTGCGCGATGTTCCGCTGGTACAGGTCATGCGGCTGGACTTACTTAACCAAAACAACGATCCGCAACCCGATGGCAACATGGATTTTATTGAAGGCATTACTGTAGATTCGCGCAACGGGCGGATCATCTTCCCTGTACTGGAACCCTTCGGATCGCATCTGGAACGGCAGTTTATTCCACAGGTCGAACAACAGCTAATCAATCAATACGTCTTTAATGAACTTTATCGCGGTACGCGGATGGACGCGATGCTGCTCACAAACAAGAGCAAGTTTTTCATTAAAGGAAGTTTCCAATCGGCGAGTTCCAGCGAAATCCGCCTGAACGGCATCAACATTGCGCCGCAATCGGTGCAAATCCGCGCCGGCGGTACAATGCTCATGGAAGGTATTGACTATACCGTTGATTATCAAATGGGTATGGTGCGTATCACCAACACAGGCATCCTGAGTTCGGGCAAAGAGATTGTAATCCAGTATGAACGGCAGGATCTGTTCAATTTCCAAACCCGCAACCTTGTTGGTACAGATCTGGAATACCGCTTCAGCAACGATTTCCGCATTCATACAACGCTGATGCACATGAACGAGCGCCCGAATATTACGCGTGTGAGCATCGGTGCAGAACCGACCCGCAATACGCTGTGGGGTATGGGCTTAAACTACCGCAAGGAAAGCCGCTGGCTGACGCGCATGATAGACAAACTACCGCTTGTCAGCACCAAAGCCCCATCCACAATTGCTTTCAGCGGCGATTTTGCGCAGATTATCCCCGGTGCCAACCAACTTATTGGTGCAAATGGCGGAACAGCCTTCATTGACGACTTTGAGGGGGCTGAAGTGCCTTATGAACTGGGAAGACAGCCCCAAACTTGGGCATTAGGCAGTACGCCCAACCAGTTTCGCCCGGCAACACCCGGCAATCCCTTAGAGTATGCTTATCGCCGTGCGCGCTTGGCTTGGTACACGGTTGATAATACTGTATTTTTCAATCGAGGACTTGGACAAGCACCGCCCGCCAACATCACCCAACAGGACAGATGTAATCACTATGTACGTCCGATTGCTTTTGACGAAATTTTCAGAGGCCGCGATCCGCAGATGCTCAATAACCCTGAACTAACGATGGATCTGGCCTTTTATCCCGACGAGCGAGGTATGTACAACTACAATCCTAACCTTACACCTGAGGGACGCTTACCCAACCCGCGCCAAAACTTTGGCGCTATTACCAAAGGCATCATACATGACATTGATTTTGATAATATCAACATTCAGTACATCGAGTTCTGGATGCTTGATCCCTTCATTAGCGGACAAAATGGACAAATCGTGCGCAATATCAACGGACGCAACGTAGCCACCAACAATACAACGGGCGGCAAACTGTTCCTGAATCTGGGTAACATTTCGGAAGATTACATTCCCGACGGGCGGCATGGCTTTGAAAATGGCTTACCAACCACCGACACCGACCGCGACACAGTCCGCACAGACTGGGGGATTGTTACCCGCAAACCCTATTTGACCAATGCCTTTGCCGCCGAACCGGGTGCAAGATTGCGTCAGGATGTAGGTATGGACGGGCTTAACGACGAGGGTGAGCGACAATTTTTCCGCGACTACCTCAACCAGGTGCGTGGGCGGGTAAGCGGCGCTGCCTTCGCAGCAATCGAGCGCGACCCTTCGGCAGACAATTTCTCATTCTATCTTTCGGAAGAAGCCACCGCACAAGACCTGAAAATATTTGATCGCTATCGTTTTTTCAATGGCATGGACGGCAACTCGCCCGAGGGCGCAGGCACAGAATCGAATAGTTTTCTGCCTGATAATGAAGATCTTAACCGCGATAATACCCTCAACGATATTGACGCTTATTACGAATACGAAATAGACCTGCGTCCGGGCCGATTAGGCAGCAATCCCTACGTAGTAGATAGGGTTGTAACTTCTTCGCGCACCAGTTGCGAGGAAACCGTAACATGGTATTTGTTCCGTATTCCTATCCGCGATTTCACACGTGCTGTAGGGGGGATCAACGATTTTAAGTCTATCCGCTTTATTCGTGTTTATATGACCGACTGGGAGCAGCCCGTAGTACTTCGGATGGCACATTTCCAATTGGTAGGTGCGCAGTGGCGGCCTTTTCTGGAAAGTTTAGAGCAGCCCGGACTACAAGTACCACGCGAGCTGACCCGCACCACTTTCACTATCTCATCGGTCAATGCAGAGGAAAACGGTCCTGAAAAAACCGAGTCGGGACGCACGCCTTATGTACTGCCTCCGGGTTTTGTCCGCGATCTGGACTTTGCCAGCAATACACAGGCGCGTCTCAACGAGCAGTCGCTGCGTTTGTGCGTAGACAACCTCGCCGACCGCGATGCAAGAGCCGTGTTCAAGAATTACATTGTGGACATGGTAAACTACGAACGCATCAAAATGTTCGTCCATGTAAGTCCGTTTAACCGCTTTATCCCGCTGAATGACAACGACATCAACGTTTTTGTCCGCTTCGGCACGGATTTTAAAGAAAACTATTACGAAATACAAATGCCTTCGCAAGTTACCCCCTTGGGGACTGTTACAGCAGAAGGTATCTGGCCGGAAGAAAACAGCCTCGATATCGGGGTAATGGAGTTGGTAAAAGCCAAAGCCGAACGCAACCGACTGGGTTTATCGGTGCGGCTGCCCTACATTACGCAAATCGGACGCTTTCAGGTTACTATTGTCGGCAACCCCGACCTAAGCAACGTGCAAACCATTATGATTGGCATTCGCAACCCCGAAACTGCTGACGGACGACCGCAGTCTGCCTGTATCTGGGTCAATGAACTGCGCGTTACGGGCTTCAACCGCCGTCCGGGATGGGCTGCACAGGCACGTCTGAATGCAACACTTGCCGATCTGGCTGTGCTGAATGCCTCGATTCGATACTCTTCGCCGTTTTTTGGTGGAATACAAGACAGGATTTCCGACCGCACCCGCGAGCATTCGATGGAATACGACATTGCCTCAACCATTCAACTGCACAAATTCGGATTGGAGCGGATCGGTTTAAACCTGCCTATGTTCGTCAGCTACGAACGTCGCCTGATGACACCTTATTTCAATCCCTTAGATCCTGATATGCCGCTGGAGCTTGCGCTGGCAACGCGCCCTAACGCAGGAGAGATCGGGCTGCGCAACCTCGTACGCGACGACATGGTGCGTCGCAGCATCAACTTTACCAATGTGCGTAAAACCAAAATGCGACAAGGCGCAAAAACCAACCTTTGGGACGTGGAGAACCTTGCGCTCAACGTAGCTTATGCAGACGCGTTGAACACCAATATTCTGAAAGCCGAGTACATCGAACGCTTTACTAAAGTCGGGCTGCAATACAATTTCAATAACCCGTCGCCTTCGCCTTTCGAGCCGTTCAAAAATGTGGTTTTTCTCGATGCGCCTTATCTCAAATTCTTGAAAGATTTCAACATCAATCCGATGCCTGCAAGCATCACCGTAACAGGCGATATAGACAGGCGATTCATCAAAACGCAGTTGCGCAATGCAGAACTCAATACATTTGGCGTAGCCCCACTATTCGAGAAGGCTTTCACCTTTAACCGCGCCTACAACTTGCGCTGGAGTCTGACAAAATCGCTGGGTATGGACTACAACGCACAGGCTTTTACCATCATAGACGAACCTATTGGCGAGATCAATAATGAATTGGTAGATCCGCGCAGGAATGTTACCCGCCGCGACTCTGTGATTAATAATATCCTCCGTTTGGGGCGCATGAGAAACTATGTACAAACGGTCGGAGTGCAATACGAAGTACCCTTTAAGATGTTCCCCGCCACAGACTGGCTGAGCGCCAACGCCCGCTATCAGGCAGGCTACACATGGACGGCAGGAGCTGTGGGTATAGCCGATACGTTGGGCAATACCATGCAAAACAACAACGGTATGCGCATTTCGGGGCAAATGAACATGCGGACGCTATATAACAAAAGTAGGATTCTAAAAGCGCTGCTCAGCCCCAACAGGCAAGGGCAGCCTGCACAAACCGAACCTTGGGGCGAAGCCAGAAAACGGCGTTTGCAGGCGCGCATAGACCGCAACAGTAGGCGAAAAGACGCGCTTACAGGTACAAAAACCGATGACAGAGTAGCAATGGGCGGGCAACTTCCCATCGAGCTTTCACCGCGTCAAATGCGCTACCAGTCTAAGATAGACCGCTACGAAGGCAGCATTCTTGAAATTCTGTTCGACTCGGTGCGCTATGCCAAACGCATTGATCGTTTCCGTAGAAAAATTGAGCGTTTGAAACTCAAAATGAATCCTACAGAAGCAATGCGGGTAAAAGATAGCATCCGTTTGCTAAAACAGGCAGCCAAAGTAAAGCCGATTGACTCGGCGCGATTAGAGAAGCGCTTAGCCAAAATTGATGCCCGAATTAAGCGACTGCAAGCCAAAATAGCAGCAGTAGAAGCCAAGCAGGGTATCAAAAAATCGGAACCACTGAAGCCGACGGGCGCTCCGGCAACTATCGCACGCCTGCTTACATCGGTACAGAACGTGCAGGTAAATTACGATGCTACGCGCAACACGATGATTCCGGGCGTACTTACTGTGCCGCGCTTCCTCGGCATGGACAGAGATTTTAACAATCCGGGCTGGGGATTCGTATTTGGCAGCCAAGATATTGGTATTAAGGACAGACTCGCACAAAATAATGCGCTTTCTATCAGTCCGCTGCAAAACAACTCATTCATGCAGGGGCGCAATACTAACCTGAACATTATTGCCAATATCTCCCCTACCCGCGATTTCGACTTGCGCATGGATTGGCGCAAAATCACGACAGGTAATTACAGCGAAGTATTCCGATTCAATACAGCGCTGGGGGCGCACGAATCGCAGTCACCAATGCGCAGCGGGCAGTATAACATTAGCTTCAATACACTGCGGACAGCCTTTCGCCGCGATAATTCGGCTAATCAATCGCCTTTATTCGATGATTTCATCAGCAATCGCGAAGTGATCCGCCGCCGTTTGGAGACAGAGGTGCCCGGCGCTAATTTCAATCTAAACAGTCAAGATGTACTTGTTCCGGCATTTTTGGCTGCTTACACGGGCAGAGACGCGAATAATCAGCCGCTGTCGGCTTTCCCGCGTATGCCGCTCCCCAACTGGCAGCTGACCTATACCGGTCTGACTCAATTAGAATTCTTTAAGCAGTACTTCCGCCAGATCCAGATCAAACACAGCTACAAAAACGACTATAATGTTGGCAACTTTACCTCCTCGCTGCTGTACGGGCCGGAGTTTCTCCGTTTAGATGTTCGCGAACACGCCCTGCCTTTTCCGATCATAGACCCTGTTACGCAGGCGATTGTGCCAATTTTCGTCCTGAATCAGGTAACGATTGATGAGAATTTTGCGCCGCTGGTGGGCTTAACGATGCGCACTAATAAAAATATGACCATTACGGTGAACTACAACAAGCGCCGCACGCTTGGCATGACACTCAACAACGCACAAATCAGCGAAATGCGGAATGATGATATTACAGTAGATGTGGGCTTTACAAAGGCTAACCTGCGGATACCGTTCAAAATTGATGGCGGCTACACAGTGCTGAAAAATGACCTGACTTTCCGCATGTCGTTCACCATTCGCGATACGCGCACCCTCCAACGCCTGATTCAAGACAATTTGCAGGAAAGCATTGCCACCATGGGCAATTACAACCTGCAACTGCGCCCGACGATCAACTATGTAGTCAATCAGCAGGTGAGCGCACAACTCTACTTCGATCGTCAGATTAATAATCCGCTGGTGTCCAACTCGTTCCGCCGAACCAATACAGCATTTGGCTTTCAAGTACGATTCAATCTGGCACAGTTGTAAAAAGAAAACACAGATAAGTGCAAAAAAATATTTTCAAAATGCATGATTAGACGCAATAATTTGCTATGTTTATCGTTAAATAAAGCAAGTATATCGCTGCAACCCTAATAAAGCACAATCTGATTTATGCAACACTTTCGATGCGTATTGTCGTTGTTGGCAATACTTGTAGCACTTAGCTACAATCCTTCCCGTTGCTACGGGGACAACGATGGTAAAAATTTGCCGAAAGGTTTATTTCGCTGTAGCTTAGTCGTCAGCAGCGCCGCAGATACAGGCCCCAATACCCTCCGCGAGGCGATAGCCTGTGCCACCTCAGGGCAGACGATCACCTTTGCGCCAAGTCTTGCAAATCAAACCATTACGCTTGCCTCCACTTTAGAAATTCCCGTAGGAAAAAACCTAACCATTGACGGAGGGGCAGCTGCTAACCTGACCATAAGCGGCAACAACGCGGTGCGTGTATTTTTGCTGCGCTCCACTTCGGTCAATCCGACTTCGCTCACCTTGCGCAACCTGCGGATTATCAACGGTTTTCATACTGAGTTTGGCGCAGGCATACGCTCGGAACATCAGGGCATTATGACTATTGAAAACTGCATCTTCGAAAATAACAACGCGCACAGAGGTGGCAGCGCTGTTTTCAGTCATTTTGAAGGACGCGCTACTATCCGCAACTGTCGGTTTGAAAATAATGTATCTATTGCCTTAAACGACGAACGCGGCTCGACAGTCATGCTCTGGGGGCCACATGCGCACACGATACGTAACTGTGAATTCATCAACAATCGAGGAATCAACGGTGCAGGGATCAACGGACTCAATGCCGGGCTGCTTATAGAAGATTGTAACTTCACAGATAACAATACGACTGCTGCTTTCTATGACACAGGCAAGCCCAATCCCTTTTTGCGTGGCTTTGGGGCGGCTATTTATACCGATCGCGCCAGCCCTGCCACACCCACAACGCTTTTGGGAAGCATTGTTATCCGCCGCTGCCGCTTTGAAGGCAACCGTGCCAGAGGCGAAGGCGGGGCTTGCTACCTTTATACCGATGCGAGTGATGATGTACTCATAGAAGACTGCTATTTCAACGACAATGAGGTCAGCGCGCTCACAGGCGGCGGTTCAGGCGGTTCAGGCGGCGCAATCCAGCACATGAACAATGAAAGAAATCGCGGCTTTGTACTGCGCAACACTACCTTTTCCAACAACAGAGCAGGGGTTGTGGCAGGTGCTGTACGTATAGACTGGGCAGATACGGAAATTACTAACTGTACGTTTTTCAACAATCGCGCCCTGCTGACCACAACAGCGGCAGGGGGAACAGCTGCTAATGGTGGTGCGCTTGCCTTCTTCAATGTGGGTAGCTCTACGGTTACTATTACCAACTGTACCTTTGCCAACAACTACGCCGGCTGGGTAGGTGGCGCCATTGCAGGACCCGCTTCAGTCAGAATTAGAAACAATATCTTCTTTCAAAATACCGCAGGCAATGGCGGAAACACTTGGAACATACGACAACAAGCAAGCGAGCATTTTACGGATTTGGGTGGTAACATTCAGTTCCCTGATAAGGCAAACAACGACCCGAACAATCGGAATGTAAGTACCACAGTAACCATCGCTAACCCTTTGCTCAATGCCTTAGCCAATAACGGAGGCTTTGCCCCTACGATGAGCCTGCAAGCGGGCAGCCCTGCCATTAATGCAGGGGTAATAAGTGGCGCACCTACTACCGACCAAACAGGCGCAGCCCGTTCGGGCAATCCTGACGCAGGAGCGGTAGAATTTGGAGGTTTGCCTCTGCCGCCTGCACTGCCCGCATCTATCGTAACGAGCGGCGCGCCAATGTTCAACTGTGGGATGAGTGAAGCTGCCATTGCAGCCACAGGTGCAGCCCGCCTCACCATTGCAGGCTCTACCTACTACATCGGCACAAGGCAGGTAACTTCCATCAACCAAAACCCTATCATGGCAAAGTTTACTGGAGGAGTATTGGACTGGTGCCGCGAAGACTACGAAACCACAGGTGCTGACGGACGCGGCTATGGACTTTTTTGGTCAGGCACAGATTTGTATGCCGTATTTTCTACGGATGGAACGCAAGGTACGATTGCTGAAGATTTTCGCCGATTTACAGGCAGTGGCTGGCTCAAAACTTATACCGATGCCTCTCCCGGAGGGGGTGGCGGTCCCAAAGTTGCCGTTATTCTCAAAATTGATAGGGCAACCGGTGAGGGCATTGCAGGGCAAGGAACTTTCATTACCGCCCGTACAAGTACTGATCGTACCAATTCTTTACAAGTCAGAGATATTACGGTGAACAGTAGCGGCAATTTAGTTGTGCGTGCCGACTCTTGGTTTTCGCCGCGCCGCACCGACCGAACCGCCATGACGCAAACAGGCACAGGAAATTCGCCATTTGACTATACGCTCATTCTGACTCCCAATCTGACAACGGCTGTCTGTGCATCGGCAGTCGGCTGGGACAATGGCACAGGGGTAGATTGCAGCGGAACAGTTACAATAGCGCCTGCTCCTGAAATACAGGTACTTACAGGTACAACCAATATTCCCAACAACACGGGCAATGTCAACTTTGGCAATACACTTCGAGGTACGCCCATCAGCCGAACTTTCACAATACGCAATATAGGGACAGCTGACCTGACGATCGGTACGCTGGCAGCGCTGCCCATCGGCTTTGAGTTAGTTGGTGCTTTTCCTACAGGAACACTCTCGGCAGGCAATAGCGCAACTTTTGAAATAAAACTCGCTGCAACCGCATTAGGCTCATTTAGCGGCAGCATTTCATTCGCCAACAATGACAGCGACGAAAACCCTTTCAATTTTACAATCAGGGGCAACGTAAACGCACCTAGTCCTACGCCTCCCGTTGCAGGAGGTGGCGCTGTTAGCCCCGCGCCAATAGTTGCTGTTTCACAACCCATCGCGACCTTCAGCTATAACGCAGGCAGCAGCCCTGTACTTAGCTGGCAAATCAGACAGGGAACGCCTTCGGGTTTCCGCATCGAGCGAAGAGTGGCAGGCAGTAACCAGCCCTTCCGCAGCATCGCCAATTTGCCCGGTACAGACCGAAGCTACACCGACGGGCAAACAGATCCCGCTACTTTGTACGAGTATCGGATTGTTGCGATGGCAGCCGGGCAACCCGATGTTGTATCGGCTACCATTCAGATTCCAACGCCGCCAACCGCACCGCAGCGCATAGCTGACCTCATCTTATGCGGCGCAGGCGAGGTGCAGATACAGTTGCCTGCCCAAGGAAACCGCATCAGTTTCCGATGGTATAGAGTAGCTAATGGCGGAACAGCGTTTCAAACCAATCGAAGCGGCGAGGTGGCCGTAGTACGCGCCGATACAACAACAACTTTCTTTCTGGCAACAGTTTTTCAAAATCTTGAAAGCCCCCGAACAGCTATTACAGTTACAGTATTGCCAAGACCGCGTGCTGTTATCAGTACGACCGAACGCATTTTTTGCGGAGCGGGTTTGCTACGCACCGAAGCCGAACCTGAAACCACTTATGAATGGCAACGCGATGCGGTAGCAGTAGGCGAAGGTACGGAACTTAACGTTACGCAAAGCGGCATATATCGCCTGATCGCCCGTAGGAATGGTTGTAGTGTTACATCCGCCCCTGTAGCAGTAACAGTTCATCCTATCCCTGTGGCTGAGTTTATTGACGAGCAGCCGCTGCTGTTTTGCGGGCGCGGCACTGTTACAGCCCGCTTTGTCCCTAATGCTGTTTATCAATGGCATAACGAGCAAGGTGAGTTAATTGGCAGCGGTCAGGTACTAACTGTCGAGCGTTCGGGCAGCTACCGTCTGACAGTCATTGCCAACAACTGCCGCAGCAATACTGCCCAAATTGATCTTACCGTACAACCGATACCTGCCCGACCTACTATTATACAGAGTGGCGATATTTGCGAAGGCGGCAGTATTCGCCTTGCCGCACCTGAAATAGCAAATGCAGACTATGAATGGCGCGGGCCTAATGGTTTCACAGCGCGCACATCGGCGATAGATATTCCCTATAACCTCAATATGCAGGGACGTTATAGCCTGACTATCAGTACCAATGGATGCCGTTCGGAAAGCGCCTCAACCGATGTTCGCTTTGCAGAACCTATTCGCTATCGCATCGTACGGATACAAGCACCAACCTGTCGGGAAAATGCAGACGGATTTTTTCAGATTGAAAGTCTGTCGCAGCAATCCCTGTTCTACAGCTTGAACGGCACCGACTGGACACAACATTTTCACTTTGGCGCACTGGCGGCAGGCAGCTATCAGGTACAAATTCGCAGCGCAGAAGGCTGTCGCAAAACTGCAACTGTTGTTGTGCCGCAAGCTCCGGCAGCGATTGCGCAAATTACAGCCAACCAAACCACAATTAACCAATTTGAGCAAGCGCAACTCCAAGCAACAGGCGGCATCAGCTACGAGTGGTCGCCTGCGATTGGCCTAAGTGCTACCAATATAGCTAACCCAATCGCCAAGCCCACACAGACGACCACCTATACTGTCCGCATCCGCACTGCTAAAGGTTGTGAGGCAAGCGCATCCATTACTATTGTGGTAGAACCCATAGACATCACTATCCGACCGAAGCAGCAAGTCATCTCACCCAACGGCGACGGCATTAACGACACCTGGGTAGTAGAGCATTTGGACAAATACGAAGGGCATCTGCTGCGAGTCATGGACAGGTGGGGACGCACTGTATTCGAAACAAGCCAATACCGCAACGATTGGAATGCCGAAGGACTTCCCGACGGTGTTTATTACTATCGCCTCGAAGTGCGCAATATGCCTGTCATCTCAGGCGCAATTACCGTTGTGCGCTGATTAGGTATAAAAGGCATTGCTACGTGATAATCAACTTTCCAGACAAATACCTGTAGCCTAAAAATCATTCAGCGGATTACCTGATGGCAGCACATAGGAAGCAGAATCGAGCCTGTTTAGGCGTGCTTTTGAGCAATCTAATTCTACATTCAGGTTAGCAGGCTTGGGAAACTCGCCTTTCGTGTTGTAAGGCTCTAATCGCGGATCAGCAAAAACCTTGTCCATGTACAAGCCAAAGACAGGCATGGCCATGCGCGAACCTTGTCCGAAATCGCCGGTGCGGAAGTGGATACTGCGCTCGTCTCCACCTACCCAAACGCCGGTAACTAAGTCTTTGGTCATGCCTACGAACCAGCCATCGGAGTAGTTTTGCGTAGTACCTGTTTTGCAGGCGATCTGCGTCCCTTGCCGGAACTTGTAGCGATACAGACCAAGCCCCGTACCGTTGCGCTCTTCGGTTGCCCCGCGCAGCATATAAGTCATAATGTAGGCATTTTCCTCGCTGAAGACTTCGCGCTTTTTCGGGATAAATCGGTGCAGCACCTTGCCGTTTTTATCGGTGATGTGTGTTATGTAGGTAGGTTCTATCCACGTTCCCTTATTGACAAAAGTAGCATACGCACCTGTCAGGTCGAAGACAGAAACATCGCCGCCTGCGCCCAGCGAGAGGGATGGCACTTCCTCCAGCGGTGTAGTAATACCCAATAGGCGGGCGTACTTAATAACTTCCGAAGGTTTGACGCGACGCATGAGAAAGGCTGCCGTTGTATTAATAGATTGCGCCAGCGCCTGCCGCAAGGTGTAGGTATTACCTGTGTATGCACCAAAGTTCTTGGCAGTCCATGTCTGTCCGCTTTCCAGTACGAAGGTTTGCGGCGCATCTACTACTTCCGTACACGGGGAGTAGCCCTGCTCGGTGATGGCGGTGGCATAAACGATGGGCTTGAAAGCCGATCCGGGCTGGCGTGCGCCCTGCCGCACGTGGTCGTAGTTAAAAAACTTCTGGTTAATGCCGCCTACCCATGCTTTGATGTGCCCTGTGTGCGGATCCATACTCATCATACCCGCATGCAGGAACTTTTTGAAATATTTGATTGAGTCAATGGGACTCATTACTGTATCTATCTCGTTATTTTTGGCAGTCCAACTGAATACCCTCATGCGCACAGGCTTGTTCAGTTCGCGATAGATCGAAATGGTATCATCGCCATACATGTTTTTCAGTACGCGGTAATGCTCGGTGCGGCGGATTGCCCGCTCTACGAAGCCGGGCAGCTCGCGAAAGTTTTCATCTACCCAAGGGTTTCTGCCTTTCCAATGTGCAAAAAACTTGCTTTGCAAGTCCTTCATATGCTCGGCTACCGCCTCTTCGGCATAGCGTTGCATACGCGAGTCTATCGTTGTATAAATCTTCAAACCATCGGAAAACAGGTCGTAGCCGTTTTTAGCGCACCACGCCAGCAGATCTTTGCGTATTTCCATACGGAAGTAGGTTGCCAAGCCGGCCGTATGATCGTCTGGTTGTAGGTTTTCTACTTTGATAGGTTCGCGCTTGTAGCGCTCGGCATCGCGCTCGCTAATGAAACCGTATTTTTCCATTTGACTAATAACCGTATTGCGGCGTAGCATCGAGCGATCGGGATTGCGCACCGGATTATAGCGCGTTGGCGCTTTGAGCATACCTACCAAAACGGCTGCCTGCGGCACAGTAAGGCTATCAGGAGTGGTATTGAAGTAGGTTCGCGCTGCTACTTTTACGCCAAAGGCATTATTGCCCAATTCTACCTCGTTGAGGTACATCGTAACAATTTCGCGCTTGGTGTAAGAACGCTCTAACTGAATAGCAAGAATCCACTCTTTGGTTTTGGCAATGATTGTACCAAGCATTGGCATATCGCTAAGAGAGCCTCGCAGGTTCTGTCGCGTGCTGAACAGGTTTTTTGCCAACTGTTGGGTAATGGTACTACCGCCGCGTGGCTTGCCGCGCAGCAAATCGAATACTATGGCAAAAGTTCCTTGAAAATCTATGCCCGAATGATCCTCGAAGCGAATATCTTCAGTAGCATACAGGGCATTGAGCAGATTGGGGGAAAGTTCTTCATAACGGACAGGGGTGCGGTTTTGTCGGAAGTACTTGCCCAAAAGCACACCATCGGCAGACCACAACTCGGAAGCAACCTCAGACTTGGGATTTTCCAATTTAGTCAGGTCGGGCATCCCCCCAAAAAGCCCGCCCCAGTCGTTGCTGACAGCTAATACCCACGTAATAATGAAAAGAAATCCAGCTACAACGAGCGTCCAGCCCAGACGTATGATTTGCAGATACATCAGATCTTAGAAAATAAAACACGACAAAGGTAAGAAAA
Organism: Rhodoflexus sp.; assembly: GCF_053489755.1. Classification (NCBI taxonomy): domain Bacteria; kingdom Pseudomonadati; phylum Bacteroidota; class Cytophagia; order Cytophagales; family Thermoflexibacteraceae; genus Rhodoflexus; species Rhodoflexus sp. The sequence continues at coordinate 14,893 of NZ_JBRCHD010000032.1, read as the reverse complement.
AGGCACGTAGAACTAAATTCCATCGAAAAGCACAAAACTTTCGAGGTATTCAGGCACGATTACGTTATGCCATTTCAGCTCCTCGATGAGCGTCTTTTGCAAGGCTTCGGCAGCCGGCTTTTCGCCGTGTGTAATAAAGGTCATCTTGGGTGAGTCTTCAAAATTGCGCAGCCAGTTGATCAGTGCAGCATGGTCGGCATGTGCAGAAAAGTAAGGCAGTTCGCGGATACGGCACTTGACAGGCACATATTCGCCAAATATTTTCACCTCGGTTTCCCCTTCCAGCAGTCGCCAGCCGCGTGTGCCTTCTGCCTGATAGCCTACAAAAAGTACAGTATCCTGCGGACGACGCAGACGGTTGTACAAGTGATGCAAAATGCGCCCGCCTGTTGCCATGCCGCTTGCCGAAATAATTACTGCACCGGAGCGCACTTCGTTGATATTTTTGGAATTTGCAATCTCGCTGCAATAGTGCAGCGAGGGAAAGTGAAAAAGTTCATCTGCATCGTAGTGCCTCGAATGATTGTCGAGCGAGAGATGCTTAGCATATAGCCGCGTAGCTTCTATGGCCATTGGGCTGTCCACGTACACAGGGAAAGGTTTTAACCGCCGTTTGTCAAACAATTGCTTCAGGTAGTACAATAGGTTTTGCGTGCGTCCAAGTGCGAAAGCAGGGATCAGCAGGCAGCCATCTTCGGCAAAAGCACTTTCTATTTCCTGCGCAAGGGCTTCTAAAACATCTACTTTGGGCATGGTACGTCCGCCGTAGGTAGATTCTACAATCAGACAGTCCGCCGCTTGCTGTGCCGTAGGCGGATTGAGCAAGGGATCGTGGCTACTGCCCAGATCACCGGAAAATACTATTTTCTTAGACTGGTGATTGCCTGTAACGGTGAGCGTGAGCGAGGCTGCGCCGACAATATGCCCCGCATCCTCGTAGCGCAGACTGATCTGCTCATGGAAGGAATGGTCGGTTCGGATAGGAACAGGTACAATCAGCGGCAGCACCTCTTCTACATCTTTGAAGTTATAGAGCGGCATAGGCGTACTATGCTTGGAATAGCCTTTTCGCGCTGCATAAGCTGCCTCTTCCTCTTGCAATTTGGCGGCATCTTTCAGCATCATCGGGAGCAGATCGGCTGTTGCTTCGGTACAGTAAATCGGCCCGCGAAAGCTCTGTTTGTACAAACGAGGCAGATAGCCAATGTGATCTATATGCGCATGGGTAAGCAAAATAGCATTAATTGTATAAGGCTCGATGGGGAATAACTCCCAGTTGCGCAGCCGTAGCTCCTTCAATCCCTGAAATAAGCCACAATCAACCATCAAACGAAACTTACCTATATCAAGAATATACTTAGAACCCGTAACGGTTTGGGCTGCACCGAGGCACTTAAAAAGTATTTGCATAGTCAGCAGTTGTTAAAGATAATTGCAATATACAGGGTTTAAAGTTTTCTACAGAGATTTGCATCAGTTACTCAACCAACCTAAACTTCTATGCTTGATCAGACACTTTATTGGACTATTACTGCCAATAGCAATGACTTGCTACTGATTAGATGGAAAGATACAGCTTCGAATATGCCCGAACAGGAATTCAAGCAGCATCTCCTGCGGCTAGTAGAGCTTTTGCGCACATCAGGAATAAAAAAGTTTTTGGTAGATGCATCATTGGGACACTTTATCATGCTCCCCCACATACAAGAATGGCACGACTGTACAATAGTACCACAATACGAAGCGATGGGTGTTAAGAAGATTGCTTTTGTGTACCCCAAAGACGTTGTGGAAGCAATGTCTTTAGACCAAACCTTCGACGAACAACGGGCAAAGTCGCTATATACGCGCTTCTTTGGCAGCATAGACAAAGCATTAGACTGGATCGGGCGCTAATTGCCTGCTGCATTGAGCAGGAGTTGCACTTGCCTGAGCGAGTCGGCTATGCGCACACTGTCAGGTTTGGGCTTGATCGGTGTAGGGCAGAAGTAGGGCTTCGTTATCCGCAGTTTTAATTCCTTTTCGGTTGGGAAACGCCCTTTGGAAACACCCATATCAACGGTATCGTTGTAAACTTTTTCCATGAAAGTGCCAAAAATCGGCAATGCCGTTTTAGATCCTTCGCCCAGTTCGGAGGTTCGGAAGTGAATGCTTCTATCCTCGCCGCCTACCCAGACTCCTGCAACCAAATCTTTGGTAATACCAATGTACCATCCGTCGGCATAATTGGTAGATGTACCTGTTTTGCCGCCGATCTCGTTGCCCCACAAGCCGCGGTAGGAGTACAGCCTGCCCGAAGTTCCGCCCGGCTCCTGCATACTACCGCGCAGCATATACACCATCAGAAAAGCACTTTCGGGTGATAGTGCGCGCCTTCTTTTAGGGTTGAAACGTTGGATAATGCGTCCGTTTTTATCTTCAATGCGCGTAATGAACATTGGCTCAGTCCATACGCCACCGTTCAGAAATGTACCATAAGCGCCTACCATCTCGTAGAGGGATACGTCGCTTGTGCCAAGTCCGACAGAGGGAACAGTATCTAAGGGGCTTGTAATACCCATTTTTTGGGCATAATTAATCACTGCATGCCAGCCAATTTCTTTAATCACTTTGGCAGCGATTGTATTCAGCGATCGCCCGATGCCGTGCCGCAGCGAAACCGTATCGTAGCTGTACGTCCAGTCTGCATTTTTAGGCGCCCACAATTTCTTTTCGCCGTTTTCTACATAACTGATGGCAACAGGTCCGTCAATCATCTTAGAGCAAGGCGAGTAACCGAACGAATCAATCGCTGCCGCATAGATAAAAGGCTTGAAAGTTGAGCCGGGCTGCCTACGCGATTGCTTCACGTGATCGAATTTAAAATATTTGTAGTTAATACCTCCTACCCATGCACGGATATAGCCTGAATAAGGATCCATTGCCATCAGGCCGGCATGCAGAAAATGTTTGTAGTACTTGATAGAATCAACAGGACTCATTAGGGTATCAATTTCGCCGCGCCACGAGAAAACTGTCATGCGGCGCGGGGTATTAATCACCTTGTTAATTGCCGCAGTATCGCCTTTGAGCTTGATTACCAGCGCTTTGTACCATTTGGTAGCCTTTACTGCTTTTTCAATATAGTTGGGTATTTCCCTGCCACTGCGGTCGCGCCAAGGGTTCATACCTCGCCAGTGGTCGTAGAATTTTGCCTGCATTTCGCGCATCCGTTCTGCAACAGCTCGTTCTGCATGAAACTGCATCCGCGAGTCTATCGTAGTATAAATTTTCAAGCCATCTGCATACAAATCGTAACCATTTTCTTCACACCATTTTTTGAGGTAATTGTTCATCACGCCCCTGAAATAAGTTCCTGCACCTTCTTCGGCATTTTCTGTTGTAAACTTAACCCCCAAGGGTAGTTTTTGTGCTTTGGCAAAAACAGCACTGTCTATAAAGCCGTACTTTTCCATCTGCGCAAGTACCGTATTGCGGCGGCGAATACTGTTTTCGGGGCGCAAAATAGGGCTGTAATAGGTAGGAGCTTTCAACAAACCGATAAGTGTAGCTGCCTGTTGCAGGTTAATTTGCTTGGGCGTAGTGGCAAAAAAAGTTTTGGCGGCTGTTTTGATGCCATAAGCATTGCTGCCGAAATCTACTGTGTTGAGGTACATCGTCAGAATTTCCTCTTTGGAATAGGCTTTTTCCAGATTAACCGCCGTAATCCACTCTTTGGTCTTAATAACCAATGTCTTAATGCCGGGAATACGCCCCAGCAGCCCCTGCGTGCCGCCCTCGCGGGTTTTGAACAGATTTTTTGCCAACTGTTGCGAAATAGTACTACCTCCGCCACGCGAAGACCTGCCGCCATCTAAAATCGTATTGACAATTACCGATGCAATTGCTGTCAGGTCAATACCCGAATGCTCGTAGAAACGAATATCTTCCGTAGCAATCAGCGCATTGATCAGATACGGCGAAATTTCCTCATACCTGACCGGAGTACGGTTTTCCAAGTAATAACGCCCCAGCAACACATCGTCTTCGGTGTAAAGTTCGGACGCAGTGGGGATTTTAGGATTTTCTAACTGGGCAATGCTCGGCAGATCGCCAAATAGGTACAGCAAATTGTATTCTACCGATTTAAAATACAAAAGAAGCAACAGCAAAAAATAGATGAGCCCTTTCCAACTGCGGCGCGACCACCGTTGCCACGTAGTTTCGTCGGGCTTTCCACGCAGCGGCCAAAAATTAAATAAGCTATCAATCTTTGTGCGAGCAAACCAATTCCGCAGCCTGTGGTAAGTTGCTGTATAAGTCTCAAACCAAGGTGTCTTCACTTTGCAAAAAGCGCTTATACTTGCAATTTTACTCAAAAGTGGTCAAGAATTTACCTCGCGCCCAATAGCAACCGATAAAATTGCTATCTTTAGCACTGCTAATGATTACTTGCAGTTTAAAGACTAACAACGATGCAACTATGTTCACTTACATTTTTTCTGTTTGTGCTACTAACTGCTGTTTCAGCTACCGCGCAACAGTATGATCTGCTGATCCGCAACGGGCGGATTGCAGACGGTACAGGCAATCCCTGGTACGAGGCAGATATTGCTATTAAAGACGGAAAAATTGTTGCTGTTGGGCGGCTGACAGACGCACAGGCTATCCAAACAATAGATGCACGCCGCAAGATCGTTGCCCCGGGCTTTATTGATGTACATACGCACATAGAAGGCAGTATTCAGGAATTGCCACAGGCAGAAAATTTTATTTACGATGGGGTTACGACCCTGATTACGGGCAACTGCGGCGGTTCTTTCCTCGATCTAAAAAAGTTTTTTTACGAATTGGACAGTATTGGTATTTCGCCCAACGTAGGTACGCTGGCAGGGCATAACACAATTCGCCGGGCTGTGATGCGACTTTCGCGCCGCGACCCCACCATCGAAGAGCAAGCAAAAATGGAAGCTATCATGGAGCAAATGATGCGCGACGGTGCGTTGGGGCTATCATCGGGACTGATCTACATTCCCGGCACTTATTCCAAAACAAAGGAGATCGTTGGTTTGGCGAAAGTAGCTGCCCGCTACGGTGGGGTGTACGCTACCCATATGCGCAATGAAGCCGACTCGGTGCTTGCTGCCATCCACGAAACGCTGGAGATTGGCAGGCAAAGCGGTATCCCGATGCAGATCTCGCATTTCAAAGCCTCTGGGCATAATAACTGGGGGCGCAGCAGCGAAATGCTCGCCGCTATCGAGCGCGCCCGCGCTGAAGGATTGGACGTAAACCTAGACCAATACCCCTACCCTGCCAGTAGCACTAATCTGGGCGTTTTATTTCCTGCTTGGGCGCTTGCAGACGGCGACTCTGCTATCCATGCACGCCTGACCGACCCGAAAACACGTGCACAAATAGCCACAGAAATCTCTAAAAATATGGCATGGCGCAGCAACTCGGGGCGCATGGACTATGCCTTCGTAGCTCGCTATCGCCCCGACAGCACCTATCAGGGATTGAATATCAGCCAGATCACCGCCAAAAGGCTCGGCAAAACAAAAACAAAGCTGAGCGATGAAATAGAAACCATCATGGAAATGCTGCTCAAAGGCGGTGCACAAATGATCTACCACAGCATGAGCGAAGAGGATGTCAAACGCATCATGGCTAGTCCTCTGACAATGATTGCTTCCGATGCGGGTATTTACCAGTTTGGCAGGGACGTACCGCACCCACGCGGCTACGGCAGCAATGCTCGCGTACTTGGGGTATATGTACGCGAAAAGAAAATCCTGACGCTGGAGGAAGCCATCCGCAAAATGACTTCGATGCCTGCTCAGCGCTTCGGGCTAACTAACCGCGGACTGCTGCGGGAAGGCTATCAGGCAGATATAGTCATTTTTGACCCAGTAACGATCCGCGACCGCGCTACTTTCGAAAAGCCTCATGCCTATGCAGAAGGTATCAGCTATGTGATTGTCAATGGCAGTATTGTGGTAGCCGAAGGACGGCACACCGGCGTCAGATCAGGCATGCTTATTCGTGGCAGGGGATGGCAAGGGCAATGACAATAAAATGCCACATTGCTCAGTGCCATAGCGACTGTTGGTGTTCTGTAATCAGCGCAAGCGCGGTTTGTAAATCAGGCGCAGATTTTACCGAAAAAGGTGCAAATGCTGTAAAACTGCGTTCCAAATAGTTGGCGATCCAGCGCTTGGCATTGGTATGATCTGCTTCCCGAAGACCGATCATTAAAAATTCTTTGGTAGGAAAACTTTTACTCAGTTGCGGCAAAAGATATGTTATCAACCAGTTTCTGTCTTGAAAGGAAGATCCGTAGCTACGCATTTGACTAACCACACAAGCATTCGCTTGCAAGCGCTTGAGCGCCTCGTAGGCAGTTGTATAAACGCCCTGATACTGGCTATGAGAAAAAGAGCCAAGCATTTCTACAAAAACTGTACGAAAACGAGGCAAATACAGCACTCTACCATAAGACTCGCTAAGAATCGGCTCAACAATTTCCCCGATTGGAAGATTCAACGACGGGCCCTGCATAAAAATTTACCTTTCTAGCTTTTTAATTTCCAACGCAGTAAAATAGCGCATTTATCAGAAAATTCCTAACAATGCACTTTCGTATTTGCCACAAAAGGCTCTTCGGCTGCGTTTAAGCCATCTCTGCCAGCTCCAACCAACGCATCATCTTCTCGTCTATCCATGCGGCAATTTCCTGCAAGCGCTTTCCCCAACGAGCAAAGTCTTCAGACGAACCATTGCCCGCGCTAAGTCGAGTTTCAAGTTCTATTTTTTCTTGTTCCAATGCAGCAATTTCACTTTCCAGCCTGTCATATTCCTGCTTTTCTTTGAAACTTAGGCGGCGTTTTTCGCTGGCGGATTTGTTGGTGGCAGCTGCAACAGGATTAGCTGCTGCTGTTTTAGCTGCTTTTTCTTGTAAAAATGCTTTTTCAGCCTGTTCCTCAGCCAGTTGGTTGCGGTAGTCGGTGTAGTTGCCCGGAAAATCGCGGATAGTGCCGTTGCCTTCAAATACAAACAGATGCTCAACCAATCGGTCTAAAAAGTAGCGATCGTGAGAAACAATCAACAGACAGCCTCCAAAATTTGCCAAAAAGTCTTCTAAAATATTGAGCGTCAGGATGTCAAAATCGTTGGTAGGTTCATCCAGAATCAGGAAGTTGGGGTTTTTCATCAGCACGTGCAGCAGTTGCAGGCGGCGTTTTTCTCCGCCGCTCAGCCGCGAAACAGGCGTGTACTGCGCCGAAGGCGGAAAGCGGAACAGCGTCAGCAACTGCGATGCGGTAATGGTTTCGCCCGTACCCGTAGTAATGACCTCCGCAACGGCTTTCACCGAATCAATAATGCGCAAATCGGATGGCGCGATTAGTTCCTGTTGCGTGTAGTAACCGATAATGGTATTTTGCCCCATGTCCACCGTTCCGCGATCGGGCATCAGTTCGCCGGTGAGTAGTTTGAGGAAGGTAGTTTTTCCTATGCCGTTTTGCCCGACAATACCGATGCGGTCGCTGCGCAGGAAGGTATAGCTGAAGTCTTTGAGGATGATTTTATCGCCAAAGGCTTTGTCTATGCGCTTAACCTCAATAATTTTTTTGCCTTGCCGCACCATTCCTGCGTTGATTTCCAGTTTCTTTTCAGGGGCTTTTCCGGCGGCGCGCTCTTTGAGTTCGTCAAAGGCATCTACGCGAAATTTAGCTTTAGTCGTGCGGGCTTTGGGCTGTCGGCGAATCCACTCCAGCTCGGTGCGCATCAGGTTGCGGGCTTTGTCCACCGCTGCGGCTTCTATTTGCATCCGTTCTTCTTTTTTCTCCAAAAAGTAGCCGTAGTTGCCCGCATAGCGATATACTTTTCCACCGTCTAATTCCAATACCACATTGGCGACGCGGTCTAAGAAATAGCGGTCGTGGGTAACGAGCAGGATCGTGCGGTTGGCTGTTGCCAGCACACCCTCCAGCCACTCAATCGTATCCAGATCTAAGTGGTTGGTAGGTTCGTCAAGCACCATCAGGTCGGCTTCGGAAATGAGCAACTGCGCCAGCGCCAGCCGCTTGCGCTGCCCACCTGAAAGTTGTGCAACGGGTTGCTCCATGTCGTGCAGTCCCAGTTTGCCCAGAATTTCCTTGACTTTGTATTCCAGTTCCCATGCGCCGGGCGTTTCCATGCCTTCTAAAGCTTTTTGCAGGGCTGCGTCGTCGCCTTTGGTCATTGCCCGTTCGTAGGCTTGCACGGCAGCCAGCGCAGGATGGTCGGACTTAAAAACAGCCTGCCAAACAGTCGCCTGCTCATCAAAAATGGGGTTTTGGGTCAGATAGCCCATGCGCACATCCTTTCGGACTGATACCGTGCCTTCGTCGGGCGAAATCAAACCTGCCAGTATGTTCATCAGCGTAGTTTTTCCAGAGCCATTGATGCCTACCAAAGCCACTTTCTCGCCTTGCGAAAGCCCAAAAGTCAGGTTGCGGAACAGCCAGCGCTCGCCGTCAAAGGTTTTGCCGATGTTATCAGCCGAAATAATGTTCATAGATGCGCGATTTTATTTAAGCAATCAAGCAAATTAAAAATGTATCGTACCCTTTAGGGTGCGCCTTACTTGATTCTCACACGCTAAAGCGTATGTTACATGTATAGTTACTCTTCGCCCATGTACTCGACAAAGTTCTGATGGGTTTCGTAGAGCGTAAGTTTGTATAAATCAGCGTTAGGCGCTTTTTCCTTGATTTTCGGGGCTAAAATTTTCCAGATTTCCTGAATCAGGATTTCACAACTTGTCAGTTTGCCCTGCATGAAATCCACGTCTAAATTGAGGTTTTTGTGGTCTAATTTGTCCACAACCTCGCGCTTGATAATGGTGCTTAGCGCTTTAAGATCCATTACAAAGCCTGTATCGGGGTCGGGTTTGCCTTTAATCGTAACAATGAGTTCAAAATTATGTCCGTGCCAGTTGGCATTGGCGCAAGGGCCGAAAACTTCCGCGTTTTTTTCGGGCGACCAGTTCGGATTATATAATCTATGCGCGGCATTAAAATGCTCTTTGCGGCAGATGTACACCATTTCCCTACCTCGTTTGAATTTTGCACCGCAAAGTTAGCTTTTATCCCGCAACCTGCCCTAATAGAGGACAAGTTCTATGCGCTCATTTTCCATCCGACCTTTGGCATCGTTGGCAGTGATAGGTGCGAGCGCGCCTACTCCACGTGCCTCCAGACGACTTTCCGCAACATTGAATTTGTCTATCAGACGCCGCGCAACCGCTTTGGCGCGTTGATCGGAAAGCAGCAAATCAGCTTCTATGCTCCTGCCTTTGGCGGTGTGTGCCACAATGACGATTTTTAAATTCGGCTGCTCGGTCAGCAGGCGGGCAATGAGCGCCAGAGAGGCATCGCTATCGGCGGTCAGTACCGCGCTATTTCCACTTTCAAACAAAATATCTTGCAGCACCACTTTACCTTGCATAGTCAAGTTGCGAAACATGCGTTTGGTCGCCGTTTCTATGTTGGCTGTAGATTTGCCGCTGGTCATATCTTTTTCTATCACAATCAACTCGTAGCCGTTGCCGAAAGAGCCTACCTGCACCCAATAGTAAGCGCGGCCGTTGTAAAATTCTAACGTCGCGGTTTCGCCGTCGTCGCGGATGGCTCTGCCGCCGTAGGATTGGGCGAGATTGACATAGTGGCTTACAACTTGGTTATCTGGCATAGGGGAAGCGTTGGGATCTGCCCATGTATAGCCAATCTGGTATTTGTAACCTGTCTGTCCGGGCGCAAGGTTGTAGTCGCCTTCGTTATAGGCTGTAATCAGATAGCCGGGCAGTCGTTTCATGAGGCGAAAGTCGCCGCTGCCTGCTACATCGGCTGTAGGATAGGTGCGCGGCGCGACAGTTTCGGGTGTAATGCCCAGTTCGCTGATTTGTTCAACTGCCGAAGGGGAAAGAACGCCCGCGCCTGCCAAAGCACCCTGCGCAATGCGTCCGCCGCTGCGTGGCTGCTCTACTGTATAAGGCTTGTTTTGCGCCAGCGGCCGGCTGTAATCGCGGTTGAGGTCTTTTTCTACAATAATGAGTTCATAGCTTCTGCCGAATGAACCCACTTGTACCCAGCGGTAGATGCCGTTTTGGGTATATTCCAGCGTAGCCGTTGAACCATCGTCTCGGATAACGCGCCCTTTGTACTGCGCGACCAGATTTTTGTAGTAGCCAATAATATCTTCGTCGGCGGGCGGCGCACTTGCTTCGTTGCTCCAGCTGTAGTTGATCTGATACTTCACGCCGCTGAGTTTGTAGCCCATGTAGAAATCTTCTTCGCGGAAGTTGCTGATCACGTAACCATCGCGGCGCGGCAACTCTTCGTAATCGCGAGCATTGCTCATGTCTGCCTGCGGAACAGGTACCGGACGGGCATTTGCCAGTATTTCGCGCTGTTCGCGGGAAAGTGTGCTGCCCTGTGGATTGTCAGCGCCCGTAGTCGTGCGGATTTGTATGCCCGACTTGTCCTCCCTTACTTCGTAAGGCTTGTTTTGCGCCAGTGGCCGGCTGTAATCGCGGTTGAGGTCTTTTTCTACAACCACCAGCTCGTAATTAAAACCAAAAGAGCCGATTTGCACCCAGCGATAGACGTTGTTTTCAGTAAATTCCAGCGTAGCAGTCGCGCCGTCGTTGCGAATGATTTTACCGCCCAGCGCTCTGACTTTGTCAATATAATATGCCACAACATCCTCATCAGCAGGGGGGGCGATGCGCGGATTTTCCCAAAGGTAGTTAATCTGGTATTTTACGCCGCTGAGTTTGTAACCCATGTAAAAGTCTTCCAACTTGTAATCGCTAATGATATAGCCTTTGAAACGACCCAATGCGTCATAGTCCTGCGCCCCTGTCATGTCTTGCGAAATGACAGGGGCTGTTGTTTGTGGGGACACAAACAATGGCGTAGTAGTAATAACGGTTTCAGTTTTAGGCTGCTCCTTGCGCGGCTCAACAGCTGCCAATTCTTTCTTCGGCTGCACGGATGCGGGCTGTTCTTTAGGTTGCGTTTTTTGTTCGGCAGGTCGGGTTTTTACAATTTCGGTTTTAGCGGGCGCATTCTCCACTATGCGCTGCTTTTCAGCAGGCACGGGCTGCACCACCTCGTAAGGCTGCGATTTTTGCGCATACTGCGTTTTGCCTGTCAGGTCTTTTTCCACTACAATTAACTCATAGGCATTGCCAAACGAGCCTACTTGCACCCAGCGGTAAATCTGGTCTTTGGTAAATTCCAGCGTAGCAGTCGCGCCGTCGTTGCGAATGATTTTACCGCCATAACCGCGCACTTTGGCAATGTAATGCTGCACTACTTTTTCATCCTTCATCGGGGTTTCGCCCGATTCAACATCAAATTTGTAATTGATTTGATACTTGTAACCTGAAACCTGACCGTTGGAGAAAAAGTTCTCTTCGTTGTACGAGCCGATGTAATAGTTAGGAAGTCGCGGCAACAGCGGATAGTCTTTGCTGCCTTCAGCATCTTGGGGAACATCCTCAGCCAAGGCGTTTAACTTAGGCGTATCTTTCTCAATGCCAATGAGTTCGTAAGAGCCTATTCGCGTTTCTGTTATTTGCAGCCAAGTATCTTTTCCGTTTTCGGTATATTCAAAAATCTGCTGATTGGGCAGGCGTTTTTGGGCTTTGCCGCCTTTGGCGCTCACGAGTTGCAGGTAATAATCCAAAATAGCGACAAAGGCAGGAGGATTGTCGCCTTTGAAGTTGTATTTGATGTGAATTTTTTCGCCGCGTTTATCTCCCTGCACCATGAAAGGGGTTTGCTGGGCATAGACAGCCTCAAAGCCTGCCAGAGGAGGGAAAGGCTCAATGTCTTTACTTCCCTGCGCCCACGCTGTTGCTGCGATAAAAAATGCCGAGATAATGCCTGCAAATATTTTCCATCTATTCATAGACGGCTGTCGGTTAATCGTTTTACAATTCGTTTTTAGAACGCTGATTTTTCAGGGTGCGTGTTTGCTTATTTTCGATAATTATTCCACACCCTGAAGGGTATGTTACATATTGTTCGCTGCCGTCCTTAATCCGTTGTTCGTGTCCACACAAACAACATCTATGTACGCATGTGTATCAAAGTAGCTCGTGCAGACACGAGCTACGGCAATAGCACACCCTGAAGAGTATGCTACTAATCCGTTGTTCGTGTCCGCACGAACAACATCTATGTACGCATGTGTATCAAAGTAGCTCATGCGGACACGAGCTATGGCAATAGCACACCCTGAAGGGTATGCTACTTGCTTAGTACGACAAGATAATAATTTCCGTGCGGCGATTCAACTGATGTTCTTCTTCGCTGCAATCTGAATAATCAGGGCAGTCCATCACCAATTTATTTTCGCCAAACGAGTTAACAATCAGGCGGGCAGGGTCAATGCCACGCATCACCAGATAGTTATAGGCCGAACGCGAACGCCGCTGCGCCAAACGAATGTTATACAGGTTGTCTGCACGCGTATCTGTATGTGATGAAAGCTCTACTTTCAGCGAGGGATACTCGTTCATCAGTACAATCAGCTTATCTAATTCACGCGCCGCATCAGGGCGGATGTTGAACTTGTCAAAGTCGTAGTAGATGTTTTTCACCTCAATCACCTTTACGTTCGGATCGCCTTTGTAGCGGTAGCGCGGGCGACCTGTGGACTCAGACACAGGTGTTGAACCATCGCCGCCTTTGGCTAATACGGGCGTGGTTAGTTCTAAGGGAATGTAAATAGTATCGCTTACGTCTAAACCTTTCAGCAAGCAAGCAGCCAATACCGAGTCGGAAATGGTGGCGTAGCCATCGTTGAAACCTTCTTTGACAACGCGCAACTTGTAGTTCGCCTGAAAACGCGGCTTGAATGTGAAGAGTGTATCATTGAGCGCTTGTATGCGGGTGTTTACGCCTGTCTCTTCTTCTATCGCCTCTACTTTTGCCTGTGTGATGATTTCCTTAGTGCGGGCGTTAATGGCTACGATGATGAATTTGCAACGCTTCACGGTAAATCGGTAGATGTCGTCATCGCCTTTGCCACCCTCGCGGTTGGAGGTGAAATAGCCTTCGTCCAAATCTTCGCTGTAAATCAGGGCGAAATCGTCCTGACTGCTGTTGATGGGTGCGCCCATGTTGCGCGGGGCAATGTATTTGCCGTTTTTGCTACGCGCCACGAAAATATCTAAACCGCCCAGCCCCGGATGCCCGTTGGAGGCAAAGTACAAATCGCCGTTTTCGTCAATGAAAGGAAACATTTCATTGCCTTTGGTATTGATTTCCGCACCCAGATTTTGCGGCTTGCTCCATCGCCCATTTCGGAATACGGACATGTAAATATCCGTTCCTCCATAGCCACCGGGCATATCGGAAACGAAATAAAGCGTTTGACCGTCGGCGCTCAGGGCGGGGTGTCCGGTAGAGTATTCGTTGCTGTTGTAAGGGAATTCGGTAATGTTTGTCCACTCTTCGGAATCATCGGTTTTGGTATTGGCAAAGTACAATTTCAGCTTGTTGGTTTTATCCTTGCTGGTCCGGTACTTGCCGTTGTTGTAGTTATTGCGCGTAAAAATGATGGAGTCGTAGGAGCGATAAAAAGTTACGGGGCCTTCGTGGTAGCGCGAGTTGATGCTCTTGCGTAAACGGTTGGCGCTGTTGCCGCCACTTTCCGCCACGTACAAATCCAGATACGGGGTTTTGTTCCACTGGAAAGTATGCTTCACGGGCGTTGCCCCAGTCGGGGTGCGGTTGGAGCTGAAAATAATGCCATTGCGGAAAAACATCGGGCTGAAATCTGCCTGTGGTGAGTTAAATCCGACGGTATCTACCACATAGCGGGCGGAATCCTGAAAGAATCGGCGCATAACCGAATCGGCATAGGCGCGGGCAAACTTATCGCCGCGCGGGTCATTTTTAGCTGCTGCGGAGTAGGCTGCAAACCACTGCCGCGCCTCGCTGTATTTGCCATTCATTGCAAGTGCCTGCGCGTAGTAGAGCAGGTTGATGGGCTGTGCCTTCGCATTTTGCACCACTTTGGCGTACCACTCTTCAGCCTTTTTGCTGTTATTGACTTTGCGGTAGCTGTGCGCCAGCTTTTCAATTGCCTCAAAATTATTGGGATTGGATGCTACGATGTCTTCAAACATCATAATCGCATCGGCATAGTGAAACTGTTCGTATTTGCTGTTGGCTAATTTCATGCGCACTGTTTGCGCATGTGCCAACGCGGGCAAGGTCAGCAACAGAAGTAAGGTAATGACGTAACGCATAAGCGATTGCGATTGGTGATTGACGATTAGTTTAGAAGTAGCGCGGTGTGATAATGCGCGATTTGCCAAAACCAAACTCATAGCGAATCATGATTTCGTGCGTGCCTGAGGTGTATTTGCCCAGTGGGGTGAGCGTATAGTCATAGGCATAGCCCACAGAAAGTTGCGGCGTTACCTGAAACTCAAACAGCGCATCAATGGAATCAAACGAACGATAAGAAAGCCCGACGGCAAACATGTCGTATAGCCACAAATTGGCATTTAAATCTAGCTCCAGCGGCGCACCGTCCACGTATTTCAACAGGAACGAAGGTTTCAGTTTCAAACCTTTGTTCAAGTCAAACACATAGCCCGAAGTGAAGAAGGCATGGCGAAATTGACGGGCGCGGTTGCTGCCAATGAATGCCACGTTAGTCTGTCCGTTCAAATTGTTGGTCAGGATATTGGGGATAGACAAGCCCGCATAGAAGCGGTCGGTGCGGTAATAAGCTCCCGCTCCGAAGTTGGGCAGCCAGCGATTCACCACCGAAGAAAACGAGGGGTCAAATACCTCAGGCGAAAAGTTGTGAATCACTGAAGTAAAATCGGCGCGGTATTGCATCG
>NZ_JBRCHD010000031.1:0-20581 GCF_053489755.1 Rhodoflexus sp. | reverse complement strand
CACAAAGATACGCTACGGATTCGTTTCGCTTGCCGCCGCGTTGAGGCGCTTGTCCCACCAAGAACTCAGGTAGTAAATGCTCGCGCCAAAAGCGATGAAAATAATCGCCGTGGTAACGTAGTCTTCCACCAGCGCCAGATAGCGCCCCAGCAGCCATACCATCAGGTAAAAAATGCCCGACATAAAAGTCCCCTTTTGCTTGGTAACAGCTATCGCCATTAGGATATGCGCAACGGCAAACAGTACAAATCCGATATTCATCAGCAGCATGTACGCATCGGCAGAGGTTGTTTGCCCCTCGTTTTCTGTAAGTGTGAGCATCGGGATAAGGCAGGGCGCAAGCGCCAACACAAAGGCGGCGACATAAGGCGGCAACGCTTTGTTTTTAGGCGCAATAAAGGCGCTTAGGATGAGGACGGCGGCGATTAATCCCCAAATAGTGAAAGGCAACGAAGCGCCGGCAGAAGAGCGCACTAAGTCTTTCAACGACGACTCAAAGGTTAGCAAAAAGAAAAAGCCCGCCATGAAAATCATCGCCGCCGATTCGAGCAACCATGCCGCACGCTCGCCATATCGAGATTTTATCCGCTGAAAAACCAACAAAAACAGCATCGGGAACGCGGCGGTAAAGATTGCTGCAACATGAGGCTCCCCCCAACTGTTTTGCTTGAAATGACGCGCTTCATAAATCAGCAGCCCCAGAAAAAACCACAGCCCCAGCGCAATGCAGGCAACCAGCGTCCATCCGTTGGGTTTAAGGTATTCCATGTAAAACAACAAACCGACAATCAGCGCCGCCCACAGAGAAAACTGTTCATACTCAAACTGCACGCCCAGCCATACGCAAGCCAAAACGGTAAAGAAAAAGTGCAAAATTTTGTTCTGAAACCAGAAAATCACGGGTAGCGCGCCAATAATCCACCACAAAATTCCATCGGGATAGTAGGCTGAAATGTGAAAAATCTGCGCCTGCAACCAGATGTTCACGCCCAGCAACAGCGAGCCAAACAGCATCGCCAGTTCTGCCTGTCGCATCCTGCCCAGCGACTGTTCCCGCCATGCGACCGCATAACTTGCCGCCAACGGCAGCAAACCTACCGCCATCTGTACGGGGACGGGAAAATGCTGCCAGTTTTCGGCAATCAGCAGCAAGATTCCTGCGGCAACGACCAGCAAGCCAATCCCGCGCAACAGCCAACCCGACTGCATGTACCATGGCGGCGGCACATCCAGTTCATAGCGCCGAATCAGTTCCTGTGCCTGCGATTCGCCGATGATACCTTCGGCTACCCAGGTGTCTATTTCTTCCTTAAAACGGGGCGCATGTTGCAGTTTACTCCAAAGAGGTTTCATGTGTGAATGAATCAACAAGTGAAGTTAAAAATTCGCTTGGGATTTTTGATGATTTGTACGTGAATGATTCGTTGGCGCAAACGCTGCCTAAGCCAAGTTTTTGCATATCTTTGCGCCCGCTATTTGCGCGTTTTCCCATGATAGAGAAATTGAAAGAAATCAAGAAGCGTTTTGAAGAAGTATCGCAGTTGATTATGCAGCCTGAAAGCATGGCTGACATGAAGAACTATGCCAAACTCAACAAAGAATACAAAGAGTTGGAAAAAATTGTGCGCAAATACGAAGAGTATGAGCAATTGCTTTCCAACATAGAAAGCGCCCGCGAGGTGCTTCGCACCGAAAAAGACCCCGATTTCCGCGAAATGGCAAAGGCTGAATTGGACGAACTCCAGCCCAAGCAGGAAGTATTGGAAGAGGAAATCAAGCAACTGCTCATTCCGAAAGACCCCAACGACAGCAAAAACGTTATTCTTGAAATTCGCGCGGGTGCGGGCGGCGATGAAGCCTCTCTGTTTGCCGGCGACCTGATGCGCATGTATCAGCGCTTTGCCGAGCAGCAAGGTTGGAAAGTGGAACTGATTGACTATACCGAAGGTACGGCAGGCGGTTACAAGGAAATTATTTGCAGCGTTTCGGGCGAAGATGTTTATGGCATGTTGAAATACGAGTCGGGCGTTCACCGCGTGCAGCGCGTGCCAGCTACCGAAACGCAAGGACGCATTCATACCTCTGTCGCCAGCGTGGCGGTGCTTCCCGAAGCCGAAGAAGTGGAGGTGGAAATCAATATGAACGACATCCGCAAAGATACGTTCTGCTCTTCGGGTCCAGGCGGTCAGTCGGTAAACACTACTTACTCCGCCGTGCGCCTGACGCACATTCCTACGGGTTTGGTGGTTTCGTGTCAAGATGAAAAATCGCAAATCAAAAACTTTGAAAAAGCGCTAAAAGTATTGCGTTCGCGCCTCTACGAAATAGAGTTGCAAAAACAACACGAAGCGATTGATTCTCAGCGCCGTTCGATGGTAGGCAGCGGCGACCGCTCCGACAAAATCCGCACCTACAACTATCCGCAAAGCCGCGTTACCGACCACCGCATCGGTCTGACGGTGTATAACCTGCCTTCGGTGATGGATGGCAATATCGGCGAATTTATTGAGCAGCTCCGCATCGCAGAAAATGCCGAGCGTTTGAAGGACGGCACTATGAGTATCTAAGATTTTCCGATAATTTCGTTACCTCAAATTCAGACTAACGCATGTCGTTCCAGCCCGTTTCTGTCAAGTATGCACACCTCAAGCCGGAGGTGCTGTTCGATAAGCCCTACGGGCTTGTACTGTATTATCGGGAAATCAATGTGCTGTATTCCGAAGTCATCGGGAAATTCACACATGCAGAGTACAAGCATTTGTACAGCGAACTGTTGGGAATGATCAAAACCAATAAGCCGCACGGCTTGGTGGCGAGCCAGCGCCGCAGCAATGGATCGTCTATGCAAGACCGAGCATGGCTGGTAGGCATTTGGTTTTTGCAACTCAAAGAAGTGGTTGGCAGCAACTTCGCTATCGCAGGCTTGAAAGAGCAGCAGGAGGACCAGTATTTTAAACGCTTCATCGCCGATTATCTGGAAAAAACGGTATCTACATTAGTCCCTTTTCAGGTCAAATCGTTCCCTGATTTTGATTCGGGTGTGGATTTCGTATTGCAGGCTAGAGCAGTTTAACTAACCTGACAAAGGTGATGATAAAGGGTGCAGAAAGGAGTAGGCTATCGAAGCGATCCAGAAATCCGCCGTGTCCCGGAATGCTTTCGCCTGAGTCTTTGATGTGTATGCTGCGCTTGAATAAAGATTCTACCAAATCGCCATAAGTGCCTGTAACCACGATGATAATTGCGATACAGAACCACTGCCACAGCACCAAGTCGGTAAAATATATTGAAATCAAATAGGCAAAAATCAGTGTAAGCACTGTGCCACCGATGCTTCCTTCCCATGTTTTTTTGGGCGAAACGCGGAAAAATAGTTTATGCTTGCCAAAGGCGCGTCCTGTAAAGTAAGCTCCTGTATCACTTGCCCAAATCATGAATAATGAGCCTACAATTACCTGATTGCTGAATGTTCCGCTCATAAAAACGGCTGTATTCAGCAGTGCAAAAGGAACGGCTACATAAATAATTCCCAAGTAGGTAAAGGCGACGTTTCGAAAGGGTTTCTCATCGCGTTTGGAGTACAGTTTAATCACAAAGGCAGTGGAAAGCAGCACAAAAACGAGGTAGTACAGCTCGTGATTGAAATTGTATTTTTCCACGAAAAAAGTCATGGTAAAAAGAATTAGCCCAACTGTTGTTCCGAATGTACGCAAAGGCAGATTCCCGTCCAATCCCAGCAGTTTGTAGAACTCCAGCAAGGTGAACATGCTGATAAAAAAGAAGACAATAAAGTAAGTCCACTCGTTGTAAGCCAGCGCACCGAGTATGATGCATGCGCCGATGGCTGCTGTGATAACACGCTGTTGCAGTTCAGTCAAACCGTTCAGTCTCCAATTCATGTTTAATAAGTTGTATGGCTTTAATCACGTCTTCGCGCAGCACGTGCACTTCTGCCTCGCCGAACATATTGTAAACGCTGTCGCGTTTATTGAGTAAAATTGCTTGAATATCGTTTTCTTGCAGCAATATTTTTATCATTTCTGCCTGTGCAGGATTAGCTGCGCTATATATTTTTTGCCAGTTCATAGGCGGATCAATTGCCGGATGAGGTTTGTTGATAGTTGTTGTAATGGCTGCGCAGCCATACCAGCAGCGCACTGACTAATAAGGCAGAGCCGATAGCCGTAAGTGCGGGAACTGCGGGCGTGTCTTCAATGTTAATGTCGGTCCATTTCTGATTGTAGGCATACATCAGCAGAACCGTATAGGCATTGTTAAAGAAGTGCGCCAGCATCGGCAGCGCCAAATTGCCTGTGAACAAGAACAAATATCCGAACACAGCGCCCAGAATCATGCGGGGAACGAAGCCGTAAAATTGCAAATGAAAAGCGCTGAAAATAATAGCAGCCGTCCAGATAGCCACGTGCGGGTTGCCAAAAAGTTGCTGCAATCGCTTTTGCAGGAAGCCCCGAAATAGCCACTCCTCGCCAATACCCGGAATGACAGCAATAACCACCAGCCCCAATGCGAGTTCCAAAGGGGATTGAAAATCTATGAGCAGCAGGGTCAGGCGTTTGAGTTCCGCTTCTTTGTCCCGCGCCCAACTCTCAAATTCTGCCAGAAAAGCCGGAAACTGCCATGCTTCGTTCCACTTAACTGTCCAAGCAATCATCGGCAGGGCAAGTACCACGATAAGTATGCCTGCCCCCCAAATAGTAACCGGTATCGCCTGCCGAATGCCTGCCACTGTTTGGGCATACATATTTTTATCAGCATCCAACCGCCGCATGAACCATGCAGGCACCAAAAGAAAACTGCCTAATGCATTTACCCCTTGCATAATGAGTATTCCCAGCCGGTCATTTCCTTTGGGGGCTGCCATTGCAAATGTGATGCGTTCTATATCCCAGTCGAACAGGGGCAGGGCAAGTACCAAACCAACAAAATTGAAGAAGAACAAGCCCGCCAGAAAGACAGGAATAAATAATAACAATGAAGTCCCAAGCGCACTTTTAGGCGGCAGCGGGCTGTCCTCTTTTCCAAATGACATAGATTGCGTATAATTTTGCAAGCAAAATATAAAAAGCCTTTCACAATCGGAATAGCATGGTAAAAATCGGTGATGTTGAGCTGGCGGAATTTCCGCTGCTGCTTGCCCCAATGGAAGACGTAAGCGATCCGCCTTTTCGCGCCGTCTGCAAAGAAAACGGCGTTGATTTGATGTACACCGAGTTTATCTCTGCCGAAGGGCTGATTCGGGATGCCGCCAAGAGCATACAAAAATTAGATATTTTTGAATACGAGCGCCCGATTGGCATTCAGATTTTCGGCGATAAGGAAGATGTGATGCGCGAAGCGGCTGCCATCGCCGATTCGGTCAATCCCGATCTGGTGGATATTAACTACGGCTGTCCTGTGAAAAACGTAGCCTGCAAAGGTGCGGGCGCGGGGCTGCTGCGCGATTTGCCCAAAATGCAGCGCATCACCGAAGCAATTGTGAAAATCTGCAAGCGACCCGTAACCGTTAAAACTCGTCTGGGCTGGGATGATAACAGCATCAATATCCTTGAGGCAGCGCAACGGCTGCAAGATGTTGGTATTCAGGCGCTTACCATTCATGGGCGCACCCGTGCGCAGATGTACAAGGGCAATGCAGACTGGCGACTCATCGCCGAAGTCAAGAACCTGCCCAATATCCACATCCCGATTTTTGGCAACGGTGACATTGACAGCCCCGAGAAGGCATTAGAGTATCGCAACCGCTATGGCGTAGATGGTATCATGATCGGTCGAGCATCTATTGGCTACCCGTGGATTTTCCGCGAGGTGAAGCATTACATGCAAACGGGGGAGAAACTACCGCCGCCTACTTTGCAGGAACGCGTTGAAACCTGCCGCCGCCATTTAGATTTTTCTGTGCGATGGAAGGGGCCTAAAATGGGCATTTTTGAGATGCGCCGCCACTACACAAACTATTTCCGCTTTATTCCGCACTTTAAGGAATACCGCACGCGCTTAGTGGAAAGCGCTACGCAAGAAGAGGTTTCCGCTGTGTTAGACGAGGTGCTTGAGCGTTTTGCCGATGTGCAATTAGATGTGGCAGCAGCATAATTGGAACAGTTACAACAACTATGGGACGACACAAATTAGCGCGTTTTGCCGCCAATCAGGCGGCGCACAACGTTCTTGAGCGCGGCAAACCGCACTATGAAACTATTCGCGGCAACTGGCACGAAACCTACTTTCACAATACGAACCCGATTGCGCTGGAACTTGCCTGCGGACGCGGCGAATATACCGTAGCCTTTGCCGAAAAGTTTCCTAAGCAAAACTTTATCGGCGTGGACATCAAAGGTGCGCGCCTTTGGAAAGGCAGCCAGCAGTGTTTGCAGAAAGGCTTGTACAATGCCGCCTTCCTGCGCACGCAGATTCAGAATATTGAAACCTTCTTTGCAGCAGGCGAAGTAAGCGAAATCTGGCTGATTCACCCCGATCCGCGCCCGAAGGACGGAGACGAGCGTCGCCGCCTCACCAATCCGCGTTTTTTGCAGCGCTATCGCAACATTGGCAAACCCGGCATGTGGTTGCGCCTTCGCACCGACAGCGAACAGTTTTTCCACTATACAATGGAAGTACTGCAAAGCGAAAAAATCACGGATTTGTCATATACAGAAGATTTGTACCACTCTCACTTACTGGAAGACCATCTGGACATCAACGGCGAACCTATACGCACCAAATACGAAGAAATATTTGTTGCCAAAGGGCATAAAATTCATTACTTGAAGTGCCGTTTGTGGTAAGTCTCGAAACCCTGCCTGATTTTACGCCGCCGCCTTTGCAATGGCTGCCTGATTCACTTTCAGACAATTGCGAGGTGGCGGTTTTGCGCTTAGACCTCATGCACCCACACATTCAGGGCAACAAGTGGTTCAAACTAAAATACAATCTGGAACAGGCGCGGGCGGCAGGCAAAACTACCTTGCTCACGTTTGGCGGCGCTTATTCCAACCATCTGCGGGCGACAGCGGCGGCGGGGCGTTATTTCGGCTTCCGCACCATCGGCTACGTGCGCGGCGAACCTACCGAGCCGCTCAATCCTGCCCTGCAATTCATGCAACAAATGGGCATGGAATTGCGCTACCTCAACCGCAGCGACTATCGCAGCATTCATCAGCAACAAGATATGCGCAGCTGGTTGCGGGCACATTTCCCAAATGAAAATTTTGATGATTGCTACATTCTGCCCGAAGGCGGAACTAACCCCTTGGCCGTTCAGGGATGCGCCGATATTTGGGCATACGTTCCGCAACATTTTGACTATGTACTTTGCGCCTGCGGCACAGGCAGCACGCTGGCAGGGCTGGCAATGGGCAGCCCCAACGTAAAAGCATTAGGAATCAGCGTGTTAAAAGGAAATTTTCTGACCGATGCCGTTGGGCAACTATTAGCGGCAGCAGACAAATCTCATCTCAATAACTGGAAAGTGGTAGAGGGCTATCACTTCGGCGGCTATGCCCGCGCTAATCCCGAACTGACGGATTTTGTCAATTATTTTATCAGCCAATACCAAATCCCGATTGAGCCTGTTTACACGGGCAAACTGTTTTATGCCGTAGCTGATTTACTGCAAAAAAAATACTTTGCAGATAGCAGTAAGGTGTTAGTTTTGCATACAGGAGGGGTGTTGTAAAAGCCTTTGTAATTAGATAAAATATGTGTGGCATTTTGGGCGTTATGCCCGCCGTATCAACCGAATCATTTACAGAAGCCCTTCAATTGCTGGCGCATCGCGGCCCTGATGGCGCTGGCGTTTGGCAATCGGCAGAACGTCAAGTCACTTTAGGGCATCGGCGGTTGGCTGTTTTAGACCTGAGCGAAAACGGCAGGCAGCCGATGGAATATGAGCGCTACGTCATCACCTACAACGGCGAGATATACAACTTTCTGGAAATCAGGGAAGAGCTAAAAGCGAAAGGACATCGTTTTACCTCTGATACCGATACAGAAGTTATCATAGCTGCTTTCCATGAGTGGGGCGAGCAGTGCCTGTTAAAATTCAATGGCATGTGGGCATTTGCCATGTGGGACAAAGAAACGCGCCGACTTTTCCTAAGCCGCGACCGATTTGGCATCAAGCCGATGTATTACACATTTGCAGGCGGCAGGTTTGCCTTTGCTTCGGAAATGAAGGCGCTTTTTCCATTTTTGCCTGAACTGCGAGTAGCTGATGATTTCGAATGGTTAAAAAATAACCTGTTTGCCTATGAAGCTACCGAACTTTGCCTGATTGCAGGTATTAAGCGCTTCCCTGCGGGGCATTATGCCTACATTGAACCAAACGCCGCTAATATAAAGCCTATTCGTTACTGGGATACGATGCGGCATTTGGTACAAGTTCCTGAGCGCTATGAGGAACAGGTAGAGCAATTCCGCGAGATTTTTACCGATGCATGTCGCATTTGTATGCGTTCCGACGTGCCAATCGGAACGGCATTGAGCGGCGGTTTGGATTCCAGCGCCATAGCGGGAACGCTTGCCTGGATTGCTAAGCATGACAACCGCTGCGGTCAGCGGCTGGCTACCGATTGGCAACATGCTTTCGTCGCCACTTTCCCCGGCACTTTTTTAGACGAGCGTTATTACGCCCAAAAAGTCGCTGAGTATCTCAACATTCCCGCTACTTATCTAAACATAAATCCAGGGCGGCAAATCAGCGATATGAACGAGTATCTGTACTTTTTTGAGGAATTGTATCTAACAAGTCCCGTGCCTATGATGGAAATCTACAAGGCAATTCGCCGCAATGGGATTACGGTAAGCATAGACGGGCACGGCGCAGATGAGATGATGAGCGGCTATGGGCATATCGTTCTCGCTTTAATGGACTGCCGGTTTAATATCAGCAACATCCGAAACGTCATAGATGCGATAAATGGCTTTAATCATCTGAACTCTGAACAGGTAGATGAAGAAATACAGACTTTATGTAGCGCGCTTCGGTTCATCTTATCACAAATCAGACATGCCCCCCGAAATAGTTTGCAAGAACTTTTTTCCCGTGAAGCGCCGCACAAAGGCAAATTTGGCAAGTTTAATGCAGCTTTGTACAAAATATTTCACCAAACCATATTGCCTACTTTGTTGCGCAACTACGACCGTTATTCTATGGCTAACGGTGTGGAAATAAGAATGCCTTTCATGGATCATCGCGTGGTAACTTATAGCTTTTCGCTGCCTTGGCAAAGCAAAGTGCGCAACGGATACGCCAAAGCGATTATACGGGATGCCGTTTTGGGGCGTATCCCTGAGGAGGTGCGTATGCGCAAAAGCAAAATAGGATTTAACACGCCTATCATAGACTGGATGAAAGGAGCATGGCGTGAATCTTTGTTGGACATGGTGAATGATACAGATTTCAACGCATCAACGATGATAAATCCGGCAGAGGTGCGGCAGAAAATTCTGCAGGTAATTCAGAATCCGCAGGCAAAATTTTTAGAAGGAGAGCAGGCATGGGTCGCCTTAATGCCTTACCTTTGGGAACGGGCGGTTTTAAAGCGTTCCTACCCTTTGATAGAGCGGAGAATTGGATAGTATGATTTTTTCATTTATTGTACCGTATCGCAATCGCGAAGTTGAGCGAGTAAGAAGATGTTTGCAATCGCTTCAAAATCAGCAATTTGAGGATGAATATGAAATTATATTTACCGATTATGGAAGCAGTGAAGAGCAGCATCAACAGATAGCACAACTCTGTACCCGTTTTAACAAAGTAAAGTACTATTACTACGATACAAGGCGACAATTCTGGTCGCGGGCACACGCGGTCAACTTAGGCGTTCAACAGGCCAAGGGGCAGTACCTGATTGTTGTGGATATTGATTTGATTTATCCACCCTATTTTGCCGCTTCTGTGCTGCAAAAAATAGATCTGCAATCATTTGTACAGTACCAGTGCTATTATATTCCTTCCGATGTATCTGATTATGAGAAACTTACATTTGATAAGGCTTATGATTATCCGGTAAATTCCATCAGTGAGAGCGGTGGCTTGATTGCCGTACCGCGTCAGGCTATGTATGAAATCGGCGGCTTTGATGAGTATTTCCAAGTCTGGGGTGTGGAAGATATGGATTTGAAAAAGCGGCTGCGGAAAATAGGGCTTACCCGCAAAGTGTTGTCCATAGAAGAAGCGCCAACTTTTCACCAATGGCATCCGCCTGCTTCAACAGAGGATTTGATGCCTGCGCTGTGGCTCAAAGCAATGGAAAAGTACGAGCAACGCAAAACGGAAGTCAAAGTTCCGTACCTAAATCAACCCTTGCGGTTGCCTGTGCAACGCCCGGCGCTAACTATCTTTGAAAATATGGACGCGGCGCTTGCCAATGGCGCCGCATCGTTTGTTTTCGAGTATCCAACTTTACAGGCATATGTTGATTTTTCAAAAACGTTTTATGCCTTGCCTTCGGGCGCAGTTTTGATTGTGCGACAAGAATTTGAACCTATTCAGGCAAATGAAAAAGCGCGTTTGGCGGGTATTTTTCAAAAAATCAATCGCTTGCTGGAGCGGCTCTCAATTTCCTATCGCATGACGGAGTACGCTATCTTTGAAACCGAATGGGTTACCTTTATCAATGTGCGCGACTTTTTGTTTTATTTTATCGCTGATAATCATGACTTTATCGCCGATTATGCCTTCGATGCGGTTTTTCAGCGAAAGATCGAATGTGTGCTTATCAAAAAATGAATGTAGCCCCCATCGCCTTGTTTTGCTACAAACGTCCGCAGCATTTGCGGCGCACATTGGAAACCCTGCAACAAAATGAGGGAGCGGCTGAAAGTACGCTCTACATTTTCGCCGACGGTGCGAAATTCAATGCCTCCGCAGCAGACAGGGAAAGCATTGCCGAAGTGCGCCAAATCATCCGCCAGCCTTGGCATTTTCGCGAAGTGATTATTGTTGAAAAAACTGATAATCAGGGGCTTGCTAATTCAATTATTGCAGGCGTAACCGAGGTAGTCAATCGCCACGGCAGGGTAATTGTGCTGGAAGACGACATGGTTACTTCGCCCTACTTCCTGCGTTTTATGAACGATGCCCTGCAATGCTATGCCGATGCGCCGGAAGTAGCAGCCATTACCGCTTACATCTACGATATTCCGAATCTGCCCGAAACGTTTTTTTTAAAAGACCCGGGCTGTTGGGGCTGGGCTACCTGGCAACGCGCTTGGCAATGCTTCAATCCCGATGGCAATTTTCTGGCAAATGAGATTGCCAAACGCGGTCTAATCAGGTCGTTTAACTATGATAATACTTATCCATATTACCAAATGCTGACCGATAGGGTGAGCGGCAAAAATGATTCCTGGGCGATTTGTTGGTATGCTTCATTATTTTTGGCTGATAAACTTGCTTTATATCCGGGCAAATCGTTGGTGGAGAACGTCGGGAACGATGACAGTGGCACCCATGCAGGCAGCGAGGAGTTTTATCGGGTGCAATTAGAGGCGAAGCCCGTACATGTATTGCCTCAACCTACGCTGGTAAACCAAGAGGCAAGAGCGGCGATTGTCAGCTATTTGGCTGCACAAAACTACATGCCGCCGTTATGGAAAAAATACCTGTGGCGCATCAAAAAATGCTATCTTTGAACGCCTGACCCACGTACATGATACAACGCATTGTCCATAAAATTCGCGAAATATTCTTTTTTGAGCAAACTTATCCGATTTATTGGAAAGGAAATTTTCCAAACTGGGAGTCTGCCATGCGACAGGCGGGCGGCTATGACGATGCGCAAATTTTGGAGCGTATCAGGCGGTCGGCTATTGCGGTTAAAGAGGGCAGGGCGTTATTTGAACGCGACGGCAAGCTATTCTATGAGCCAATTTATGACTATCCTTTGTTATCTTTCTTGCTAAAGGCAGCCTTAGAAAACAATGGAAAACTACGGGTGCTGGATTTTGGCGGCTCGCTTGGCAGCACCTGGTTTCAGCACCGCCAAATGCTGCAAGCGCTTGATATTCAATGGTATGTGGTTGAACAGCCGCACTATGTCGCTCTGGGACAGGAACTGTTCAAGGACGATAAAGTATTGCAGTTTCATTATCAGGCGGCAGATATTCCCGATAAGGAGGCCTTGTTTGTGCTGGCCTCGGGCGTATTGCAGTGTATCGGCAGCTATCAGGATTTTATACATGCGTTGAAGGCATTGCAGCCGCAGTATTTTTTTATTCATCGCACGCCTTTTTACGAGGGCAATGAGCACCTGATAACCTTGCAATATGTGCAGGCAGCAGAAAATTTTGAAGGCACTTTTCCGAGCTGGATTTTTGATCGGCAGCAATTTCTGGCACAATTTACGCCTGATTATCGCCTGCTGGCAGAGGGGAAATCATTGGATAATATTGCGGCCAAAGTTGAGGGACTACCGCGTTGGTTCCATAACTTTTGCTGGTTTTGTTTGAAAAAATTGTAACATACGCTTTAGCGTGTGTAGTATTTTGCGCATCCTGAAGGATTTGCCGTACTTTGGCACAAGTAATTTAAACATGAAGAGTCTCATCAAAAAAATAGTACGTAAACTGCAAACCGAATTGCTGATGCGGTTAGACGATGTGGAGGAAGCAACGCTTGCTAATCGCCTGCTGCTGGGCAGTATGGCAGCGCGTCAATTGCGTGCGCAGCTGCAATCGGGTACATCAATGACTTTGCAAGAATCTGAATTTCAGGTATTTTCACAGTTTGGCGACGATGGAATTATTCAATACCTGATTGAAAAATTAAAGCCGCTGCCTGAAATTTTTATAGAATTTGGCGTAGAAAGTTACCGCGAGGCAAACACGCGCTTTTTGCTGATGCACAATAATTGGCGGGGCTTAATCATAGACGGCGATGCTGACTTAATGGATGCCGTTCGTAGTAGCGACCTCTGCTGGCGCTATGACCTAACGCCCGTTGGCGCATTCATCACCCGAGAGAATATCAACGATATTTTTGTCAAAAACGGATTTACAGGCGAAATTGGTTTGCTGAGCATAGACATAGACGGCAACGATTATTGGGTTTGGCAAGCGATTGAGGCGGTTAATCCTGTCATCGTAGTGGCGGAGTATAACAGCGTTTATGGTGCTGAAAAAGCGGTTTCTATTCCCTATAAAGCTGATTTTCAACGTCATCAGGCGCATTTTTCAGGTCTTTACTGGGGGGCTTCGCTGGCTGCTTTCTGTTATTTGGCAGAGCAACGGGGCTACGATTTTGTAGGTTGCAACAGCGCCGGTAATAATGCCTATTTTATCCGCAAAGACCGCAACGTATTGCCCAAACTGACCGCAGCGGAGGGCTATGTAGCTTCCCGTTTTCGCGAGTCGCGCGATGCCGCCGGCAACCTGACTTTTTTGAGTGGTAGCGCCCGTTTAGATGCAATTAAAGGTTGCGAAGTAGTAGATGTGAAAACAGATAGATTATATCAATTATGAAGAATACATATATGACGATAAAAAGCTTAGAATATATGTGTGTCGCAGGTATTCTTATGCTTCTTCTACTTAAATTTTTTTATATTGGCGTAGGAGCTTATGGACTTACTGATGAATGGCGATATGACTTGATATTTAGTTTGATAGAATCTATTAAACAAGGAGACTATAGTAAATTTTGTAAGACTTTGACAGATACTAATGGAAGACCAGGCGAGCTACTTATTAGATTTCCATTTGCAGTCATACAAATTATTTGGTATAAAATTTCAGGACAACCGGTTAGCCATTCTAATTTTATTCCTCAGTTTTTCAACTATTCGGTAGTTTTAGCAAATACGTTTCTTGTTTACAGGATTTCTTTTAAGGGTTCAGCCATCGATAGCATACGCCATCTAAAACTTATTGCCCTTGTTTCTACGTTGGCTTACTGCGCATTATTAAATCATGGATTGTATATCAGGCATTTGTTACCTTATGATAACGCCTTACTATGTTTTTTAGTAGCAATTTACATATTATCCGAATATAAACTAAAAGGTTATCATTACCTGCTGATAGGTATTTTAGTTGGTCTGGGATTTTCGATATATCCTGGTTATTTTTTATTTGTAGGTATATTGATGAGTGCTGTTTTCATTAAGTCATTTTTTGAAAGACAACTATATAATTTCCTTAAAGTATCTTTAGGAGCTTTTGCCGTATTATTTTGCTGGGAGCTTATTACAAGATTAGGCGGATACTCTTATTTTAATTCATTAAAAACACTTTCTGGTACAATTACTCAGGGTAGTTTTGAGGAAGGGCTAACTTATCCTGTAACATATTTGCTGGAAGTAGAACAATTGACAGGATTTTTACTGCTCATTTCGCCTGTCGCTTATTTTATTTTTCGTAATCGAGGCGAAATGTTGAGCTATTCCTACTTGGTTGGCATATTAGGTCTAATCTTTTTAATGGGATATGCTTTACAATGTTTCTTTTTTCAAAAAATGGTTTTTTACGGTAGAATATTGCATATGTTTATGCCAATTTTTGTATTGTCTTTATGCTATTTTTTGTTGTTCTTATACAATCGAGTATCTAATCGTATATTTTATACACTAATCTTTTTACTAAATATTTACACCATTACGGACTTCTTAGTAAAAAATAATTCTTTGATGGAAGTTGCTTATCCAAGAGATGTTTTACTATCTTATGGAATCGAGAAATGGGTAGATGTATACTTTGATAAAGGCTATAAAAGGGATAAAGTTTTTTTATTTGAGATTGAGCAAGAATTTTATCTTCCGGCGATGGATACGATAAATAGTAGAGGATTCACTTTTATTAATTTTGCAAATTTTTATCCTATTACTGGTAGTCACAGGTCTATTACTTTGAATGATAAACGACTAATTTTCAATGTGAGACATTTTCAAACAATTAAGCCATATTCTTATGAGGGAGGTACAAAGTTTGAACGCGATTTTCTTAATCAGATACAGTTAAATCTTAAAATTTATAAGAATCACCCATGACTCTACAAGAAACCCCATATTACTTTACAGCACTGATTGGTCTAATATTCTCGGCATATGCTACAGGAATGCTTACTTTAAGAGTATTGCATGTAAAAATATTGCATAACTTATTATATCAACTATTGAGTTCTATTATTGGTATATTAATAATTGTTTCAGCAGTTGCAGTTTGGCGAACTGATTTTCAGTCCGTATTCTTACTTATTATACCTTTGGTAATTCTTTTGATATATAGCCTTAAAGACAAAAAAAGCAATGGTATTAGCTTTTTTACTAAAAAAAGCGACTATTTGTTTTTATTATTCATAGTATTGCTATTATTTACGTTACGTATTATAGCTTTTTCTCAAACCAAAGTTGATTTTTTAGCAGATAATTACTCATCAGATAATTTATTTTATGGACGCATTGCTGAGTTTCTAATGCTTTCAGGTGTTGAAAATACCGATAATGTATATGCTATTTTTGAAGAAGAATATAAAGGAATAGCGCCTTATCATTATCTGGAACTGTGGCTTTCAGGGATCGTGGCGCGTGTATCAGGCTTAAATACATTTTATGTGTATAGTTTAGTTATTCATACCTACTTTTTATTTTTACTAGCGTTAGCTAATCTGATACTATTCAGAATATTTATACCTAAAGTCAATAGCATTATCTTATATGCTATTATTACTTTACTAATTTTTTCCTCTATTATTTATTTTGATTTCCTCTTAAAATTTAATGGTTTCTTTGAAATACATCACTTTATCCATGGTAGACATTCCGCTAATTTTTTCATATTAAAGAGGGCTGTTGCCGAGTTGTTTTGGATCACTTCTTTTATACTCATCGCAAGACGTTTAGTATTTTCTGCTTTATTACTACTACTCATTTTTGCAATTAGTTTCACAACCCCCATTCCGGGTATTTTTTCATCAGTTGTACTCATAATATTCTTTGGTCAATCTTTGATTAGAGATGGCTTACTTCCTGATAAGAAATGGGTTATATTGCCATTTTTACTAATTGGACTATTTATTTTGATTTTTGTATTATTTAAACCGGAATACTCTTCTTTGAGCGCCTATTTAAAACTTGATAACTACTCTATTTCTGATTATTTTACACGTTTAGTACGCAACAGTCTCCATTTTCCATTGGTATATTTCCCTTTTCCAATGATACTAGTTGCAGTTATTTGGCATAAATTCCATAATATCAAAACTTCTAATTTTATCCTCATCTCTACTTTTCTTATTAGTTGTACGTTAGTATCAGGAGTCTTCTTTGGTTCACTATTACCTGCATATGATTGGGTGCAGTTCTATGATACTAATGCCTATGTGCTATTCAAGATTGTAATGACAACATTTTTACTGATAGCCATAGTTAGATTATATAACTATAAATCTCCTGTTTATTGGCTGTTTGCAATCAGTTTTGCATATCTAGGATTTAGAACCTTGCGTGCCCACCAGTTAGATATTCAGCCACGAGCATCGATTACTCACAGTAAAGAGTACTTACAAAGAGTGAGTATTATTTTGGATAGTCTTAGTGATAATAACCAAGTAGTAAAAGTAGGAGTGCTGAATTCAAAAGAGTATCAGGAGGGACTTCTTAAAAGGGGAAGAATTAATATTAATTTTGAGACTATTGCAGATTATTTATACCATTTTTGTCCTAATCAGGCAGTGATTAATTTGAGCTGGGTACATGTGTATGATACAAAAGAGAAGTATTCTGATGAGACAGAGGCACGGTGGCGTACTTCATTCTTTATGAATAGTATTAAAAAATACCCTGAGCTTATCGCATCTGATAAAAATGAAACTTTGATTAGATTTATCAGAAAGTATAAAATTCATTATTTACTTTTAGCCAAAGATGCTGAAATCCCCGTAGAAGTATCGGCTATTACTCAGGAGATTATTGTAGATTCAGCTACTGGTGAGCAGTTTGTTCTCTTAAAACCTTATTAAACCCATGTCCCAAAATCAGGTAGAAATTATTGAATATAATGGCATCAAATATGCCGAAATTATTTGGGCGGATATCCGCGTAACGAAAACAACCTTCTTTTCGCCGCCTGAATCATCCTTTCAGTTTGGCTTGCTGGCGCACGAAGCGGGTTTTATTGAGCCGCCGCACTATCACAAACCGTTCAAGCGCGAGATTATGGACTTGCAACAGATGTTTGTTGTACAGCGCGGCGTGGTGGTTGTAGAACTTTACAGCGACGAAGGCGAACTGCTGCGCGAGGTAACGCTGCGGCAAGGCGATGGCATCGTGCTGATTCACGGCGTTCATGCTATCCGCGTGTTGGAAGATATGCAGTGCATCAGCGTGAAACAAGGCCCTTTTTTAGGCGATGAAAACGACAAAGTGTTTGTAAACTTTCAAAAGAAAAATACATGATTCCGGTTTTTGAACCCGAAATAGCCGAAGAAGAAAAAGCCGCCGTAGCCGATGCGCTGCAACGCGGTGAAATTTCAGGCTCATTCGGGCGCTACATTCCTGATTTTGAGCGGGCTTTTGCCGACTACTGCGGCATGAAACACGGCATTGCGGTTAGCAGCGGAACGACTGCGCTGCAACTGGCTGTCCGTGCGGCGGGTATCGGAAAAGGCGACGAGGTGTTGCTCAGCGCTAGCACGAACATCGCTACTGCGCTGGCTGTAATTTACAATGGCGCAATTCCCGTACCCATTGACAGTGAGGCTGTTACGTGGAATTTAGACTTGGATTTGCTGGAATCTAAAATTACGCCGCGCACCAAGGCGATCATTCCGGTGCATCTCTACGGTCATCCTGTGGATATGGACAGGCTCATGGAAATTGCCAATCGGTACAACCTGATAGTGATTGAAGATGCGGCAGAGGCGCACGGCGCGGAGGTGCGAGGCAAAAAAGCCGGCTCTTTTGGTCATGTAAACTGTTTTAGTTTTTATGCAAATAAAATTATCACAACGGGTGAGGGCGGTATGGCGCTCACCGATGACGACCGACTGGCGGAGCAATTGCGCCTCTTGCGCAACTTGGCGTTTACCAAGCCCCGATTCAGGCATGAAGTAACCGGCTACAACTTCCGCATGACAGGTATGCAGGCGGCGATGGGCTATGCGCAAACGCAGAAATTAGACCGCATTGTAGGTCAAAAAATACAAATGGCGGCATGGTACAATCAGCATTTAGCCAATATTCCGGGGCTGACGCTGCCGCATTGCGAGCCTTGGGCAAAGCATGTGTACTGGATGTACGGCATATTGATTGATGAAAAAAAATTTGGCATCAATCGCGATGCTTTTGCTGAAAAATTATACCAACAAGGCATAGAAACGCGCACTTTCTTCTGTCCGATGAATATTCAGCCTTGTTTGCAGAAAATAGAAGGCTTTCGCCGAGAGTCCTGTCCTGTCGCTGAAAAGCTCTGGGAAACAGGACTTTACCTGCCTTCCAGCCATTCACTGACTGAGGAAACCATCGCGCACATCGCACAAACCATCCGAAATATTCGCCTATGAGCGCCTATCAGTCGGTATTTGCCCAACTCTACGACATGTTCTACGAACAAAAGCCTTATCAGGCGGAGGTAGAGTTTTTGCATGGAAAATTGGCAACTTATGGCGTAAAAAATATACTGGAACTTGCCTGCGGCACGGGTAATCACGCGCTCTTGCTGGCGGCGCTGGGCTATAAAATCACCGCTACTGACCTTTCCGCCGATATGATTTTGCAGGCGCGCGCCAAACAGCAGGAAATGGAGCGGAGCGGCAGGCTGCCTGTGGGTATGCTGTCGTTTATGCAGGCTGATATGTCGGATTTGCCGCCGCAAATAGGCGATAATTTTGATGCCGTTCTTTGTTTATTTGACTCTTTGGGTTATCTGCTTACCAATGCTGCTATCCGCAAATCGTTGCGAGGTATTTATGAAAAACTCAAACCGGGCGGCGTGTTTATCGTTGAGTACTGGCACGGCGCAACTATGGCGCGGCACTATGAGGAAGCGCGGATTCGTCGCTGGCAAGTGCCTGACGGCGAGGTAGTTCGCTTTTCTGAAACCAAATTAGACTACCGCACCCAAATTGCCGATATTCGCTTTACGGTGCATCAAATTTTCCATAACGGCAGGGCGCACACCTACGCTGAACTGCATCGCAACCGCTTTTTTTTGGTGCAGGAAATGTGCGCTTTTCTGGAAGAAGCGGGCTTCGAGGTGCGCGAATCGCTGCGCGGTTACAGCCACGACACCGCGATTGACGCCGACACTTGGCACGTGCTTACCATTGCGCAAAAACTATGAAAGTAGGCTTGTATTCGGGTAGTTTGCGGGCAGAGGAGGGGGGAGGCTTTACTATCGAGCGCGAAATGCTGGAAAGTATTCGTTTATTGGCTGCCGAGGGTGCGCATGAGTTTGTGCTTTATGCGCACGCACACCAGTTGTCAATCGGTGAAAGCACTCATTTTCAAACAGTTTGCATTGATGCGCCGCTATGGCGGCGAGCGCTTTTCAAGACAGGTTTGCGCAAGCGGCATCCTTTGCAAGATGTGGTCATTTCAACCCGTCCTGACGTTATTTTTTACCTTTCGCCTTGGGAAAATTTTCAGGTGGACATTCCCTACATCAATATTGTATGGGATTTACAGCATCGTAGGCAGCCTTTTTTCCCCGAAGTAAGCGCCAACGGCGAATGGGACAAGCGCGAAAGCTATTACCGAAAATATTTGCCGAAAGCATCTTTTGTCATTACAGGCAATCAGGCGGGAGCGGATGAAATTTCGCTGTTCTATGGCGTACATCCCGACCGCATTTTTCAGATTCCGCACCTGACCCCGCAGTTTGCGCTGCAATATGCCGATAAGCCGCAACCGCGCCCGCAATGGCTGCCCAACGGAGAATATTTGTTCTATCCCGCACAGTTTTGGCCGCACAAGAACCATGTTACATTATTGCAGGCATTGGCAAAAGTTCACAGGCAGGGCAAAAAATTACATCTGGCGCTGACCGGTTCAGACAAAGGCAACAAGGCACACGTACAGCAAACAGCGGCATCGCTCGGGCTGGCAGATTATGTGCATTTCCCCGGATTTGTAACTGAAAGTGAGTTAGTTGCGCTCTATCAACACGCTGTGGCATTAATTTATCCTACGCATTTTGGGCCTGAAAACATGCCGCCTTTGGAGGCTTTTGCGCTGGGTTGCCCTGTGTTGGCTTCTGCCGTTGCAGGGGCGCGGGAGCAGATGTTAGATGCGGCGCTGCTGTTTGCCCCAACATCGGCCGAGGAAATGGCGGCGACAGTGTTGCAACTGCACGACAACAGCGATTTACGCAACCAAATGATAACCAAAGGAAAAACAATTGCACAACAGCGTTCCGCAGATAATTTTAAGAACCGTTTCAGGGAGTTGCTGCAACGGTTCGCTTTGTTGCGGCAGTGTTGGTAGATTTTTTTTATGAAAGCCCCAACTCATGCTGAATTTCTTCCAGCGATTTGCCTTTGGTTTCAGGAATGAAGCGTTTGACGAAGAGGAGCGTTATCGCGCTCAATACCGCAAAAATGCCAAAAGCTGTTGCGCCGCCTGCATTT